>JAZQLB010000059.1:0-16175 GCA_045542475.1 Lachnospiraceae bacterium
CTCCGACTTGCTACAACGACTAATGTAATTATTATTCTTGATGACAGGGATGAGAAATATGTTACTAATCCGAATCTGCATAAAATATATAAGCCATTTTATATTCTTTCTATTGTGTCGACACTTAATGGTCTGTACAGAACTCATAACGAAAAGATTCCTACGCCGATAGGAAAATTTGTTACAGAGGATGTTCATGTAATGGTAGTTGATGATAACAGAATGAATATCAGAGTAATAGAAGGACTGCTTAGCGATTATAACATTAAGGTTACAACCGCTAATAGTGGAAAAGAAGCACTAGAAAAGGTTGTTACCTCAGATTATGATTTCATATTTATGGACCATATGATGCCGGAGATGGATGGTGTGGAGACTATGAAACACATCAGACATAAAATAGGAACCTATTTCCAGAAGGTGCCTATTGTTGCACTTACAGCCAATACCGTTGCAGGTACGAGAGAGAATCTCATATCCCAGGGCTTTAATGATTTTCTTGAAAAGCCGGTAGAGCGTTCTGTATTGGAAAGAATTCTTAAGCGCAATCTTCCTATGGAAAAGATTGTATTTAAAACAACAGAAAGAGTGATTGCGAATTCAGAAGCTGAGAAGAAGGTGCAGACAGCCGAGGATAACAAATCAGAAGAAGTCAGCATAGAGGATGAAAAACTTAACAGGCTTAATAAAGAGGGGCTTGATGTTAAGCAGGGAATAGTATATTGCAGCGGAAAAGAAAGATATATAGGTGTTCTTAAGGATTACTGTGCAGAATGGGATGATTCGAGCAAGCTGGCAGAGGAACTGTATGAAAAGCAGGATTGGAAGAATTATACCATAGCAGTACATGGAATGAAGAGCGCAATGCGAAGTATTGGTGCTCACAAGGTATCTGAACTGGCGGCCTCACTGGAGCAGGCAGGTAAGGATGAAAATACAGAATATATTATGGCACACCATGATGGACTGATAAATGAGTACAGGTCGTTACTTGACAGGCTTAAGCAGATTGAGTGGCTTGCACCAAAGGCAGCTGTTGAGAAGTCTGCTGATGAGGTGGAGTTACCAGAACTTACGGATGATAAATTTGATGAAATACTGGAAAAGATGGAGCTTGCCATGTATGAGCTGGATGAGAGAAGCCTGTTTGGGTTTGTAGAGGAGCTTTCGGGCTACAGCTATAAAGGCACATCTCTTAAAACGGCTATGATACCGGTTAAACGAAAAATAGAAATGTCGGATTGTATTTCGGCTGTAGAGCTGGTAAATAAGCTTAAGGAAAAAATGGCAGGGAAGGAGGAATAGCATATGTGGAAAAAACTGGTTCAATTATTATCCGGCAAGGATTGTGAATTAAGGGAGCAACTGTTCCGTTCTATTGTATCAGTTGGAGCAATACTGACCATTATAGGAATTCTTGAGATTATACTGGTAATGGAGGTTAAAGGAATTCTTATCCCTATGTTGTTTGTTCTGTTAGTCATTATGGGAGGAGCATTATTTGCAACATTTAAGTACAGAAAATATGATGTTGCTGCTATTTTGGTGGGTTTTGTTGTAGTAGTAATAGTATTTCCGGTTATGTTTTTCTTAAGTGGAGGAATAAAAAGCGGGGCATCAATCTGGATGGCATTAGGTATATTGTATATATTTATTATGTTTAAGGGCAGGAGGATGTTTCTTTTTTTAGGACTATGTTCGATTTCTTATGGATTAACATACTGGATGGCATACAGATATCCGCAAGTAGTAGTACATATGTCATCAGAAGCAATTGTGTATATTGATTCGTTTTTTTCTATAATTGTGGTAGGGATTTTTAGCGGAGTTATTCTGAAGGCCCATATGAGAGTATTTGAGGATGAGCATAAAATAAATATTCAGCAGAAGGAAGAATTAGAGCGTAGTAGTGCATCTAAAAATGCTTTCTTTGCAAACATGAGCCACGAAATCAGAACTCCTATTAATGCGATTATAGGGCTTAATGAGATGATTATCAGGAATAATCCTGAGGGAGAGACGAGAGAGTATGCTGACGATATTAATCTGGCAAGTAAAATGCTGTTAAATCAGGTTAATGATATTCTTGATTTATCCCAGATGGAAATGAAAAAGATGAAGGTTATTCCTGTAAAATATCATACAGAGGTACTGTTTGGTGATTTGGTTGAGCTTATTCGTGTTCAGGCAGAAAAGAAGAAGCTGGAGCTTTATGTTGATGTGGATTTTAACATGCCATCCGTATTAGTAGGTGATGAAAAACGAATTAAGCAGGTTATACTTAATATTCTTGATAATGCAGTGAAATATACGGAGGAGGGCTCCATAACACTGTCTGCTCATACAGAAGAGTGCGCTGACGGAGATGTAATGCTTAAAATAAGCGTGGCAGATACAGGAATTGGTATCCGTAAGGAGGATATGGAGTATCTGTATGATTCCTTTAACAGAGCTGATGAGAGACGAAACAGGCGAATAGTCGGAAGCGGTCTTGGTCTTGCCATAACAAAGCAGCTGGTTGATTTGATGGAGGGTGAAATAACGGTAGACAGTATCTATCGTAAGGGTACTACATTTACAGTTAATATAAAACAGAAGGTGGATTTGGCCAAGCCATTAGGAGTTATTAATTTCCTGAAAAGGGCAACACAGACCGGAGAACATTATAAGCCGAGTTTTGAGGCTCCTGATGCAAGAATACTTATTGTTGATGACAATAATATGAATTCGATGGTTGCAAAGAAGCTGTTATCTGCCACGAAGGTTCAGATAGATATAGCGAGCAGTGGTGCAGAATGTCTTGAGCTTACCAAAAAGAAATATTATCATATAATTCTGTTGGATTATATGATGCCGGGGATGAATGGTCTTGATACTATGAAGGCATTGCATAATCAGGAGAATGGCTTGTGTAGGGATAGTGCGGTAATTGTTCTTACTGGTAATACTATATCAGGAGCCAAGCAGATGTATGAGGAACAGGGCTTTGACGGATATGTGGAAAAGCCTGTACAGGGGAAGCTTTTAGAAGCGGAGCTGTTAAAATTCCTTCCAACTGACATTATTGAGTCGGTAGAGGAGGCGAGTGTTTCTTATGCCGGTATGGGGCAGTCTCGTATTGTTACGGCAAAAAAGAGAAAGAAAGTATATATCACAGCAGATTGTACCTGTGATATTCCGCAGGAGCTTTTGGAAAAATATGACATTAAGCTTATGTATCTGTATGTTCAGACGCCGCATGGACGTTTTGCGGATACCAGAGAGATTGATTCTGACAGCTATACACGTTATATATCATCAGAAAGCAGTACGGCATTCACAGCAGGAGTAACCATTGAAGAGTATGAGGAATTCTTCTCTGACGTGCTAAGTGAGGCTGAAAGAGTTATTCATATTTCACTATCGTCCGGCTATAGTAAATCTTATGATGTGGCAGTGGCGGCGGCGAGAGGCTTTGACCATGTACGAATTATAGATTCGGGGCAGTTTTCTTGTGGACAGGGACTTGTAACTCTGTATGCCGCTAAACTGGCTTTGGAGGGAAAGCCTGCTAGTGAAATCTGTGAGCTTGTAGAAAAAATGAAAAATAATGTTCATACAAGAGCTATAATACCGGGAGCGGATATTTTCTATCAAAATGGAAGAATAGGCAAGCTGGCAACCAATCTGTGCAATATTATGCAGCTGCATCCTTATGTGGAGGTTCGCCCTAAAAAGAGGGTCTTTATATGTCTGCTGGGTGGTAGTCTGGAGAATTCCTGGAAGCATGGAATTCGCTGGCATCTTAGAAAAAAACATAAAATATCCACAGATGTTGTATTTATAACCCATGTGGGCTGTACGGTGAAGCAGCTTGAAATGATTAAAAATGAAGTTGCTAAATATATTAAATTTGATAGGGTCATTGTTCAGAAGGCTTCTTTCTCTGTTGCATGTAATGTGGGAATGGAGGCGATTGGAATATCTTATTATGGCTTGTAATGTTAAGGATAGGAAGATTGCGGGGCATTTGGAATAATATCAGTTCTTAGAGTAAGGTTTGCAATGTAAGGGTAAATCACTTAATTGACATGACCTGATAAAAGCGTTATAATTATATAAATATTTTGTGAAAGAGGTGAAAACGTGAGAAGATAATCAGCTTTTGATAACACGAATTTTTAGTGAAGCCATATTGTCCCTTATGTGGGAGGATAGGTTTAATTGTGTTGCCAAAGGTGGATTATGTTCTCATATCCTCTTATTTTTGTGCAAAAAAGCTATTCCTAAGGGAATAGAGGATATATGGGTATATAATCGGGAAGCATTTGGCGGCATTGGCAGCGGATGGTTCTTTTTTTATGTTATAGGAAATTGCAAAAATAATAACGGAGGTACATATGTTACAGATAAAGGATTTAACAATTACTCATTTAAAGGATAACAGGGTGATTTTGGATAAATTAAGCTTCGTTCTCAATGAAGGGGATAAAGCAGCAATTATTGGAGAGGAAGGTAATGGAAAAAGCACGCTTCTTAAGCTGATATATAATGAGGGGTTGGTTTCAGACTATGTGGAATACACGGGTGAAATTATAAGAAATAATATGCACATAGGCTATCTGGCTCAGGAGCTAGACAGCAGGGAAAAGGCACTTAGTGTATATGAATTTATGTGTGAGGATGCTATGTTTTTTGAACATACGCCACAGGAGCTTTCTGATATAACAAGGCAGCTTGGAATTACAAGTGAGCTGCTGTATTCAGAGCAGGAAATGGGTGTGCTCTCAGGCGGCGAGAAGATAAAGGTACAGCTTGCCAGAATAATACTTGGCAGACCTGATATGCTTCTTCTTGATGAGCCTTCAAATGATTTGGACATAAGCACGCTTGAGTGGCTGGAGGTTTTTATTAATACCAGCAGGATGCCGGTGCTGTATATTTCTCATGATGAAACGCTGCTTGAAAATACTGCCAATAAAATAATTCATTTAGAACAGATAAAAAGGAAAATGGAGGCACGGGCGACAGTAATTAAATCGAGCTATAAAGCCTATATGGAGAGCCGTGGAAATGCCCTTATACGTCAGGAACAGCTAGCAAGAAAGGAACGGGCAGAATACGAAAAACAACAGGAGAAATTCCGCCAGATTCAACAGAAGGTGGAGCACAGGCAGAATACAATAAGCCGTCAGAACCCGCATGCAGGCAGGCTTCTTAAAAAGAGTATGCATAGAATTAAGGCATACGAAGCCCGTTTTGAAAAGGAGTATGAGAATATGACAAAGCTGCCTGAGACTGAGGATGCCATATTTGTTAAATTTGGAGAACAGGGCTATATTCCGGAGGGAAAGATAGTGATTGAGTATTCTCTGCCAAAGCTGGTGATTGGAGAACGGGTTCTTGCTAAAAACGTAGCACTTAGAATTAAAGGACCAAGGAAAATCTGTATTATCGGCAAAAATGGCTGTGGAAAAACTACTCTGCTTAAGAAGCTGGCAGAGGAATTATTAGGAAGGAGTGATATTAAGGCGGCGTATATGCCGCAGAATTATGAGGAGCTTCTTGATATGGAGGCATCACCTGTGGAATTTTTATCTGTATCGGGGGATAAGGAGGAAATATCAAGAATTCGTACTTATCTTGGAAGCATGAAGTATACAGCGGATGAGATGGGGCACAGGATTGGGGATTTATCAGGAGGACAGAAAGCAAAGCTTTTGTTTCTTAAAATGAGTATGGCAGGCTGTAATGTGCTTATCTTAGACGAGCCTACAAGAAATTTCTCGCCTTTGTCCAATCCTGTAATCAGAAAGATGTTAAGAGGCTTTGGCGGTGCCATAATCAGTGTGTCCCATGACAGAAAATATATTGATGAGGTGGCAGAGGAGGTGTACGAGCTGACTGAGGAGGGGCTTGTCTGAGTGGATGTGTAAGTGAGAGTATAAAGGTGAGGGCGTAGAAGCAACTTCGTGAAAAATCAAGTTGTTATTTATGAGGAATAAGGCTATAATGGTTGTATTCGATGTTTGGAGGTTTGTATGAACGAGTTAGAGGAATTTTTAAGATACATATTAATGGGACAGCTTAAAATGGCATCCGGTTTTAGAAATGATAATAAGGATATCAGAATTGAATACAGGCTTGATGCAGATTATTCGGAGCTTATAGAGAAATACAGGCTGTATGAGGTGACGGGTACGGGCACTGATTTTGATAAAGCAAAGAGACTTCTTAACTGGGTTTCAGATAATAATTATCATTATGGGATGTATAATGCAGGGATTAAGAATACCGCAATGGACCTTCTTGCGTATAGCTTTAATAGGGGCGAGGAGTATGGTATTAACTGTCGAAGTCTTTCCATGATTCTTACAGAATGTCTGTTGGCGGTTGGCGTGAAGGCAAGAGTAATGTATATTTTTCCATGCTCGCCATATGACTTTGATAATCATGTTGTGTGCGAGGCGTATATTAGTGAACTTAATAAATGGGTTATGCTTGACCCTACATATAATCTGTATGCCACAGATAATGGAACGCCTCTTGGCATAATGGAGATAAGGGCACTTTTGGCAGATAAGAAGAAGTTTGACATTAACGAGGAATTTAACTATAATGGTCAGCCTTATGCTGCGGCGGATATTTATGATTATTACACCAAGGATATGTACAGATTTAGTGTTTGCAGTATTCAGGGAACTAACAGCGAGGTGCTAAGCGAGAGTGTGATGATTAATATTGTACCGGAGGGCTACGATGTGCAGCAGGCTGATGTGGCTAACTGGGATTTTCGTGTCAGTATGCTGGGTGGTGCAGACGATGAATACAGGAAAAGGCTGGAGAATGCTGCTAAGACCTATGCGGGAGTACAGGTATTAGAGTAAAGAATTACAGATAAGCAAGGAGATACATATGAAAGGTTTCATTAACGAGAACACCGTTATGCAGTTCTATCTTGATCAGATGGAGCAGGATAATATCATTTTCTTAAAGGGAAAAGACGAGAAGAAGGCACAGATTCGTAAATTTATCGAGGCTTTAATGGCTGAGGAAAAGATGAATAATAAGATTCAGATTGCCTGTAGCTTGTGGAAGGCTTTGTTTGAGGCTTCCATGTCATATATTTCACCTAATAAGCAGGGCTATGATAAGATATTTAAATATTTTGATTCCTATGTGGAGTTTGAGGAGCTTATTTTTGCATCGGATTCATTTTACCGTGACCATACGCTTCACTGTATATGGGTATATTTCCTTGGGGAGTATATCAGAAGAAATGAGGAGTTTAAGGAGCTGTTTGCAGCAGGTGAGCAGGATTTTGTAATGGTGGAATCCTTAGTTGATGTAATGAGGCGTGCGAAGGCTGCAAATGAGGAGGATTTATATCTTTTTCGGCAGGTTGTAAATACACACAAGCTGGTGCTTGAATATGACCAGGCAAGCCGTTGTGTGGCAGCACTTACACATGACCTTGGATATCCTCTTAAGAAGGTGGAAAAGATTAATAAGAGCATAAAGAAGGTGTTGCCTTATTTCTCAATTAATAATTTTGATGATTTTACCTTCGAGTACGAGAATATACAGCAGAGCTTTGTTAATCAGTTTATCGATTTTCTAAGCAGAGATTATGCAATTAATTTAAGTACAGGAGAAAAAGTTGCAAACATCTTAAGTAAGATATTCAAATTCAATGATAAGGGCGGTCTTGAATATGTAAGATATGATGAGATTGATAAGCTTACGGAGGAAGAGCTGGGAGTTATAGCTGACAGCTGTAAAATAGATGTGGATTATCGTCTGTCTATATCGAAAAGGTATCAGTACAGTAACGATTTTGAGCAGTATAAGCATGGTATTATGAGTGCTTTTCTACTGTGCAAGAATCTGCCGGCATTTCAGAATGTAGAGTACGATATGAATAAGGATACCTTGATTAATACGCCATATTGCCCAAGTGTGACAGTATTGACCTTGGGACAGATTTTAAGCTCAATTACTGACCATACAAATGATGTATACAAGATTGATACCATTGATTGGGCATCATTCCTCACATTTGTAGATGAGTTAGAAGAATTCTCCCGTATATCAAGAGCCAGTCAGAACAGAGAGTATGTTAAGGAATTCTGTAATACAGCTATTTATATGCAGGATGGCTGGCTTAACATCGACTTTGAATTTGATAATGCCAACCTTGATAACCTTGACCCGGAGATATCCTTTAAGGGACGTTGTAAGCGTTTCTTGACTCTGTTTGATATTGTCCACCTTAATCCGAGCTTGAAAATCAGAGTATCCTGCATTGGTAAGATACCAAACAACCAGAACACTTACGTTCTCGAGATAGCAAACAAATACGCAAACATCCTTATTAACGGTGAAGAGCAAAATATACCAAAATACCTCAAATCAAGTCAGTTCTACACTAAGGAAGAATATGCATTATTATAATTAATGATTATATTTAATGTAAGCGTAATGGCTGCATACATATATTTTGTGATGAACAGAAAACTGGGCTGAGCGGGATGTTTCACTGACACCCTTTTTGACGTAGCGTATGCCAACTTGGTTGTCAGGGAAATATCCCGCTCAGCCCGGTTTTCGTCCACTCACACAAAAAAGAACGCTGTCTGTAAGTATTCACTTAAGACAACGCTCTACATATTCTTCAATAGTTTCATTGGCAATATTCCCTTTTGTTAATATAGTTAAAATATGGAAGTGCATCCTTGGTATATCCGCTTGTGTATATCCGAATTGCTTCAGGCGGTGTATTTGTGGCTGCTTCTTCCAGATAATCAGAAAAACGCTTTTCCGATAATGAACCGGAGGAATTCTGATTAGAGTGGTGGTTGGAATTCCTGTATGAGCTTTTTTTGTAAGGAGTTACAACCTTGATTTCGTGAACCATATATAATTGTTCTGATGAGTATGCGGCAATCGACCTCCTTGTGCATATTTTTGTGTTCTTATAATATATATCGGCATAAGAAGAGAAAATGTTTATACTTTTGTGGATGATGTGTGGGTTTTTTCTGATAATTGTTGATAACTTTTGTTGAAAATAGCAGGTAAGATTGTTATAATTAAGTAAAATGTGATTTATAGATGTATTACATAGATGATACCAAGGAGGGCTTATGGATATTTTTTTACAGACTGGTATAGGATTGCTGGCGGCAGTTGCCGGTGTGTGGGTATTAATTGTAAAGAGAAGAGTATTGCAGGTTAAGGCAATTTTAGGTGCAATTATGCTTACCACAACCTGTGGAGGAATGGTGGCATATGGCGGTATCCGTCAGGCGGAGGCGGATCCGACAACAGATGCCATGCTTTCGGCAAAGCAGATGATGACGTTTTGTAATGCACTTGTTGAAAATGAGGACTACGAAGAAGCATTAGAGCTGGTAGAGGTCTATAGTGCGGAATATGGCTATGACAATGAATGTAGTCTGGTGGTTGCCAGAGTCAGTGCGTTAATGGGAAAATATGATGAGGCAAGCGGAATATATGACCGTCTGCTAACCCAGGATAGATATAAGGATAAAGTGGAGGCGGAAGCTGCTCTTCTTAATAAGATTGCCGCAGCAGATACCTCATATGTTGCAATCATGGATTTCCTTGAGGAAAATGGTATGAATCCGGAGGAGTACGGATATACAAAGGAATATGTTGAGGAAATGGAAGCTGTACTCGATATAACCCATGATGACGTAAAGGACCTTGTTACAGATATGCTTTATGAGCAGTATGATACAGATGCTTATGAGGATTATCTTGAGCTGGTTGCTGATGTAGATGAATTATATGCTTTATATAAGGACAGGAAGAACTGGGAGCTTAGCGAGGAAGATAAGGAAATATTAGAGGATTTATTGGACGATATGGAGGAACTCAAGGAGGAGAATCCTGCCATGTACAATTATCAGATGGTTAGCGAAGCGGATTTGAAGCTGACGTTGTTGGAAAAGGACTATGAAAGCTTTGTAGAGAATATAGACGAAAATTCCGGCTACGAGGAACTGCTTATTGCCAGTGAGCTCTATATTAACGGGGTGGTAAAGGAAAGAGATTTTGCAGAGGAGTATACAGGCGATTATCAGCAGTATACGGAGATTGTTGCAGATCATCTTGATGATATCAGTAATAAGCTGGAGGATGAACTGGGACATCTTGAGGTGGATAAGCTTGAGGCAATCATAGATTCTCTTGAAAGTGCGCAGGATGACCCGGTGTTGTACGTTATTAAGTCTCAGCTCGAGGGTCAGATTACAGAGGATAATACAGAGAGGTCGAAAATTAGCCTCGGTATTTCAAAAATTGAGTATTTTTATGATAATGAGCCCCTTACAACCCAGTATTTTGCCGAGGCAATAAAGACAGGAGCGGAGAGCGAGGATGTGGAATATTCACAGTCGATGGAAAAGCTTAATGCAATTATTAGTAGTAATGGCTCGGAGAACATTACACTGGTTGATGAATATGTTATGCAGGCTATTGAAAATTCACTTCCGGCAGATTGCTATACCATGCTTCCTGTACAGACACAGGTTCAGGAGGGGGAAGGCACCAAGACCTTTGCACAGATGGTAAATGATTACATCAGCGAGGTTAAGAGTACCATATCAATCGGTCAGATAGATGTTTCGGAATTTGAGACAGTTAAGGCGGAAGTGGTAATCTCAAGCAAATATGCGGAGAACAGTGAGGAATTAAGGGAAATACTTACTGTATATGATTGTGGTGTAGAGATAACAGATTTTGAAATAGAAAAAATAGAATATGACACTATACATACAATTCTTGTCTGCGATGTATCGGGAAGTATGAGTGGCAGCATGAATGATTTGATTAGCGCTGTTAACAATTATGTAGAGTGCAAAAACAACAAGGAGAGTGTTTCGATAGTTACATTCTCGGATGGTATAGTATCAAGTGTTGGATTTACGGAGGATAAGGATGTATTGCTTCAGTTTTCACAGGGGATGAGTATATTTGGCGGTACCAATATATATGGAGCATTGCATTCAACCTTAAGCGGCTTTGAAACTACGATTGGTAGCAATGATGTAATTATCCTTATGACAGATGGACAGGATGGTTCAAGAAGAAGTGATGATACCATCTATAGTGAAATTGGTACAATGGCAGATGATAAGGGTGTAACCATATATACAGTGGGACTTGGTGATGTGGATGAGAGTTATTTAAGTGTTATTGCAGATAGTGGAAATGGTGAATTTGTATACGTTTCAGATAGTGAGAGCCTTGTATCCTTTTATGGAATGCTTCAAAGTCAGGTGGATAACCAGTATTTAATTACATATAAGGCGAAGGATACACTTCTTGCAAGCAACAGAGGTCTTGAGGTAAGAATCAGGGAAGAGGATATCTTTGACTATAAGGAGTACTCGCTTTATACGCAGGAGCAGGAGGGCTTGGGAAGCTTTACTCCGGAGGGCTATGTTGATGAAGCACCTCTTATCAGTACACTTGCAATTGAGGGACTTAATGTAAGAAGTGCATTTAAGAGTGATGCGGATATAGTGGTAAGCCTTATTGGAACAGGTTTTACAGAGGATGCAAGTACTTCAATGAAGCTTATTGGAGACATTGATTATGATGTAAAAATGGAATATGTGGATGCAAATACCTATAAGGTAACTATTCCATCCTCTGTTTCAGTGGGAAAATATGATTTACAGATAGTGGTTAATGATAAGACTGCATATATTCCAAATGGTTTTACACTATGGGCAGCAGGTGATACCAAATCGTTAAAATTCGGTCCATACACATTTACCTCAATAGGGCAGGACTATGTTGATGGAGCGTGGATTTTAAGTGGTAATGTTCAGATGAACGGCTGGCTTAACTTTAATGGAGATGTTACAATTCGCGGTGATATTGATGAAGGAACACAGATTAGTGTAACTGATGAGAGCGGTTCATATGTAAGATTTGATGCAGATACAGCAGTAGGACTGGGAGCGTATTTTGCTGAGAAGGGAATTGCATTTAATATACCGGCACTGGGAACCTTTGATTTGTACAATGATATGAATGACAGCTATAATTATTCAGGATATCATGTGGATTCGATTCGTACAACTACCTTGAAAATATTTAATCTTGTACATTTTGATGCACCTGTAATTAAGCTGTATCCGGATAATATTAAGCTGGAATATAAAAAGGGAAGTACAGTATTGCCGTTCCAGGATGTTGTTTTTAGCGCTGCAGGAATTGATAATCCATTTTCCTTCGAGGTGGAGAATTCTGCTATTGTAAGTGATAAGAATCTTGGTATCGTATTTGAGTTTTCAGGTGAGGATGACAGAGATAATTACAGAGCTTTTAATATGTTTAATGCACCGATATATCTGGATATGAACGAGCTTAAGATTTCGGTTAATACTATAGAGCATAAATACAGCTTTGGTGGAATGGTACAGATAGCATTTTTGGATTTTGGTCTGGGTGCAGATATAAGTCTTAATGGCTTTAATTTAGACAGTGTTTTATTAACCATTGATGCAGATAAAACTCTGATGATAGGACAGGTTCCGGTTACTTTTAGTAAAGCGCGAATTGGTGCTGAGAATATTGAAACTGCTATAAAGAATAAGAGCTTTGGCAATCTTACGTTTGTCGGGCAGCTGGATATTGCGGTAGCAAAGGTTTCTGAATTCTTCCCTAAGGTAAAAAAATATGTTGGAGATATGAGTATTGCTTCCTTAGAGGATGCTACCTTTAAATTCAGATGGAAGCCTTTTACAATAAGCACAAGCTCAACACTTAAGATTTTTGATGAGTTTACTCTTGCAAAATCAGAGTTTGAGATGGGTAACTTTGCATACACCAATGAGCTTCTTGGGTTGAAAAACAGGGATGTTGTGGGCTTCAGGTCAGCAATTAAGAAGGGCTTTATGTGGGATATCAGTAATTGCCATATAGATATTTCGGGAACGGGTGAATTGACAGGTACCAACCGTTTTATGGGTATCCAGTATGAGGGTGTGGCTGAGCTTGATATTAGGTGGTGGCTGCTTCATTCAAGCTATGAGAAATCAGGTACGGTTTTAGTTGGTGTATACTATACAGAATCCGGTGCTCCACAGTTTACTGTAGCTGTAGCATACGAGTCATGGACCGGTAAGAATAAAAAGCTGTACTACTACATTGATGAGAACGGAAAAACCGGTGATAAGAATGGCAAATTATAAAGGAGAACGTAGGTTATGAGAAAATATACTAAATTTTTAATCAGAATTATAGTGGGTATATTAGTTCTGTTTATGATGTTGCCGGGGGCGGTTACAGTAAGGGCAGAAGAGGTTGAAGAGAATTTAATTAAGCTGGAGGAGGAAGGGGATTTTACGGTAATGTTTACCTATGAGGGGGAACGTCCGGAAATTATATTTATTTCTCCTTCGGGTAAGGAATATGCAGAAGGTGTTTCGACAGAGGCGGAGCTTTTATCAAGTCATGGTGAAGGCTGGAGTACATATAAGGTTATTGCGGCGGAAGCAGGACAGTGGAAGGTACGCTGTGATAAAAAGGATAATGAAGAAATTGAGTATGTATTTGTAAAAGAGGTGGACGGTCTATGCATTCAGAGCTTTGATATAGTAAGTATCGAAGAAAAAAATGCAACATTAAGCTTTGATGTATCCATGGGTGAGGATGAGAAAATCCGATACAATTATACAATTACTGCTATTGTGGGAGAGGATGACAGTGCAGGTAAGGAGCTTGCCTCGGGAAGTGCATATACCGGTGAGGTAAAAGAGGTTAATGTTGCAATGGAGCTTTCAAGCTATGAAGGTTATAGATTTATGCTGGAGGTTACGGCAAAATCGGGGCTTGAGATGTATGATTATATGCTGAGTGAGGAATTTGACTATGTTAATCCTGACACTCCGGCAGCAATAGAGGATTACTACACCTATATTGATATGGGAAATAACTGGTGCAGACTGGACTGGAGCAGCTATGACATGGGCTGGAATACAGTATATCAGCTGGTGGTTACTGCGGATGGAGATACTGCTAATCCTGTATATACCAGTTCAACTACTGAGAAAGGAGAGATATTCTCATATCCGGTAGGAACGAAGGAACTGACAATTAATCTGTATTATCAGAAAAATGCTGTTCTGTCTGAGCCGGTTACCAAAGTTATCGATTTGGAAAAGGGTGAGGCGCTTAAGCTGCTTAATGAGGAGGTTACAAGTAAGGCACAGCTTGAGCTGTTCTATAATACAGCGGTACAGTCTGCTCTTACGGTAAAGATAAATGAGAAGGAGGGGGTATATAATATTCAGGATTCCAATACACTTTATTTTTCATTAACGCCAGGTGTTAATACTATTAGTGCATCCTTTGAAGGCAGCAATAAGATTATATATATTGCAGAAAAAGAAATATATTACGACACCACACCTCCGGGCTTGAAAATATATGAGGACCTTGATGGAATGAGCTTTAAGAGCGATAGTGCAACTATATCCGGTAAGGTGGAGAATGCAGCAAAGCTGTTTGTTAATGAGGTTGAGCTGACGATTGGAGAGGATGGAAGCTTTTTGTATTCTGTTCCGTTAAAGGCAGGAGAGAATCAGGTTGTTGTAAGGGCAGAGAGTTCGTCAGGAGTCGGAATAAGCAAAAGCATGGTGATTACCAGAATTGAGGACACTCCGATAATCAGTACCAAGAATGAATATCTTCCGCTGATTATTTCTCTTGTAGTGAGTCTGGTGATTGTTGCATACACATTTATTTTTGTCCGCAATAGAGAAAAGGTTAAAAAGCCGTTTAATCTTAAAAGAAGTGCCATTACAGTAAGTGTTGTTGTGGGCTTGTTTGATGTTGTATGTATAGCTGCATATGTGTACCTGTACAGCATTAACAACAGTAAAAAATATCTTGAGATAGTGGAAGAATCTGTAAAGAAAGCTGCAGATTATCTTACATATCAAAAAATAGCATTAATAGCAATGCTTATATTATCAGGAATCCTTGCACTTATTATTGGTGGTTTGGTTATTGGTAAAAAGCTGGCAAATAAAAAATCAGCAAAGAGTGATGAGGAAAACAGTAATTTGTCCTAGGAAATAAAATTTTTCTTTATATTTTCCTGGTAATATGATACAATAAAATGGTATAAAATTACTAGAGACATAAGCAGAATGCAGAATGACATTGTATATGTCGGAGCAGAGGATTAATATGATTAATACACCTAATATTGAAAGAGATTATTTGACAAATTTGCCTAACAGGCGTAGCTTATATCAGTATTATCTTAGCGTGGATAAGTCCAGTACACTTCATGCCATGTTTCTTGATGTGGACAATTATAAGCGTGTTAATGATGTATATGGTCATAGCATGGGTGATAAGCTCCTTGTATGTATAAGTAATTTTTTGCAGACTCATTCGGATGGATTTATTTCCCGTATAGGAGGAGATGAATTTGTTATTCTTCTTAGCGGAAGAATTGATGAGGCTGAGATTCCGAAGATGGCAGAGAAGCTTATTGCAGAGTTTAAGGAGATGGATTTCCGTAAGGATATCATATCGCTTATATCGCTTAGTATAGGTATTATTCTTAACCAGCCGGTATCACAGTCCTTGGATGAGATGCTTTCAAAGTGTGATACTGCCATGTATCAGGCTAAGTATAATGGTAAGAACAGATATACAATATATAAGGCATCGGATACAGCCTTTGAGGTTGGACGTAATATTGAAGCGGAGATGGAAGCAGCTCTTATTAACAAGGAGTTTGTGGTATATCTCCAGCCTAAGGTTAATATGGTTACATCGGACTTATACGGAGCGGAGGCTCTGTCAAGATGGATTCATCCGGTGGATGGTCTTCGTGCGCCAATGTTGTATATTCCTATATTTGAGAAGAATGGTTTTATATCCAAGCTGGATTTGTATGTGTTTGAAGAAGTGTGCAGACTTAAGGCTTCGTGGGTGGGTCAGAGATATGAGCACATACCTATTTCAGTCAATATGTCAAGATTACATCTGTATAATAAGCAATTTCCGGAGCTTCTTGAGGAGATTGCAGCTAGATACGGTGTTCCTAATAATGAGTTGGAGCTGGAGCTTACAGAGAGTACTTTTATTAAGGATAGTGTAGAGCTGATTGAGATGGTAATAAGACTTAGGGCGAAGGG
>JAZQLB010000060.1:0-2229 GCA_045542475.1 Lachnospiraceae bacterium
TATGCAGGAGGCAGAATGCTTTGTGCGGGGGCGGGAGAAGCCTCTGGCACTGTATCTGTTTACACAGGATAAAACGGTTATGAAGCGGTTTCTGACATATGTGTCCTTTGGGGGAGGCTGTATCAATGATACCATTATTCATCTGGCCACCAGTGAAATGGGTTTCGGTGGTGTGGGTGAAAGCGGCATGGGCTCTTATCATGGAAGAGAAGGATTTATGGCATTTTCCCATACCAAGAGTATCGTGGATAAGAAAACATGGATGGATTTGCCTATGAGATACCAGCCATATATAAAGGGATTTGATAAGTTAATCAGGAAGTTTTTGAGATGACACAAATTCATAATGACTTTGCGATTGCCCTAGGGTTTGGGTTTATCCTAAGTATCTGTTGCAATTGTCTGTCAAAATGTTTATAATGGAAGTAATTATCAAACTTACGGAAAGGAAGCGTGGCTTATGGGGTCTTATTTGGATAGTACAATTGCATATACCTTGTACAAGGATGAAACTGTCAAGCCATATTTTGTAGATAAGACAGGGCTTTTAGAAGAATTGATTCCGCTTGTGAATCAAGGCAGCAGTTATGTATGCATTACCAGGCCGAGACGTTTCGGTAAAACAGTCATGGCAAACATGATTGCTTCTTTCTTTTCAAGGGTCTGCGATGCTTCTGGTATCTTTGATAGTTTGCGGATTGCAGCCTGTGAATCATATTATTCAAATTTGAATAAATATCCGGTAATTCATATTTCCTTTAATGAGCTTCCGAGAAAATGTAAGACCTATGATCAATATATAGAGCGAATTGAGAGAAAGCTTATAAAAGATTTAGTTCGGTCATATCCTGATTTGATGACAGATGAAACAGAGGCAGTATGGGATATCCTAAGCGATATAAATCTTAGAGAGCCCGATGTTCGTTTTGTTTTCGTATTAGATGAGTGGGATTACATTTTTCACAGGGATTTTATCAGTGAGCAGGATAAAATGGCCTATTTAGAGTTTTTGAGCAATTTGCTTAAGGGCAAGGCCTATGTAGCATTAGCATATATGACGGGTATTTTGCCTATTGCCAAGTATTCCAGTGGTTCTGAGTTAAACATGTTTTTGGAATACACCATGGCTTCTGAGGAGAAATTTAGTGATGCCTTTGGCTTTACTGATACAGAGGTCGATACATTATATCAGCGCTATATTCTATCATGTGCAACTCCGAAGGTTACAAGAGAAGGGCTGCAGATATGGTATGACGGTTATCATACACGCTCCGGGGAGAGAGTTTATAATCCACGCTCTGTAGTTGCTTCTTTGCAAAATAATAATCTTGGTAATTATTGGACCAGTTCGGGACCATATGATGAGATATATTATTATATTGAAAAGAATGTGGATGATGTGCGCGATGATCTTGCGCTAATGGTATCAGGTAAGCCGGTAGCAGTCAAAGTTCGTGAATATGCAGCTACAGCCATGAATTTATCGACTAAGGACGAAATTTTCTCTGCAATGGTGGTATATGGCTTCTTAAGCTATGAAAACGGTTATGCCTTTATACCTAATAAGGAGCTTATGGATAAGTTCTGTGATATGTTGCAAAAGGAGGCATCTTTGGGATATGTATATCGTCTTGCACGAGAATCTGAAAAAATGCTTAAGGCTACTTTGAACCGGGACGTTGATACAATGCTTGGAATATTGGAATACGTGCATAATACAGAGGTTCCTCTTTTGAGTTACAATAATGAGACGGAGCTTACTGCTATTGTAAATCTGATATATTTAAGTGCAAGAGATTATTATCGGATTGAGCGTGAGGATAAGGCAGGTTTAGGGTATGTAGATTTTATTTTTTATCCCGAAAATAAGAATGCGGATTGTATTATTTTAGAATTAAAGGTTAACAGTACACCGGAAGAGGCAATTCAGCAAATTAAAGAAAAGAAATATTTTTTGAAGTTTAAAGGAAAACTGGTAGAGGATTCGCCGTATACCGGTAAGATATTGGCAGTGGGCATAGCTTATGACAAGAGATTGAAAAAGCACAGCTGCAAGATAGAAGAGCTATAATAGTATGATAATTAAAAAGGGTTATGCAAGCGCGGATTACTGCATTGCATAACTCTTTTTTTAAACCGCCTTCACCTGTTCTTTTAACGTAATATAAAATAATCTGCTGTACAAAAGCATAGAAGCAAAAATAACCATGCCGCAGAGTATAATTAGGG
>JAZQLB010000061.1:0-6724 GCA_045542475.1 Lachnospiraceae bacterium
CTCTCTAAAAGATTAATAACCGAGGTTTTTCCTGAGCCTGTAACACCCATAATTCCAAGTGTTTTTCCTGCCTCCAGCTTAAAGCTTACATCCTTTAAAACCTCTGTATCATTAATTGTAAAGGATACATTTTCAAATTCCACACAGCCTTTAGCTCTTCCTATATCAAGAGCCGACTCACTGTCTGCGATTTCAGGAACCTCCTTCATTATCTTAGCCACCTTTTTACCTGAAGCAAAGCCGCTGGCAATATCGTTACACAACCAGCCAATCATCTCCATCGGCCAGATAATATTGTTGGCATACTCAGTAAATGCACCCAAATCACCTAATGTAATCTTCTCCTTTATAACCAATATTCCACCAAATAACACCACCGCCAATAAAAGCAATCTAGTTAAAAATGAAATATTAGGATTATATTTTAAGGAAATAAGAGACTGCTTCATACTAAGGTCATAATACTTCTTATTATGGGCAGCAAATTTCTCTACCTCATAATCCTCTCTTGCAAAAGCCTTAACCACTCTCACACCCGTAAGATTCTCCTGAACCACGGTGGTAAGTGCCGCATTCTCCTCACTGATATCATCATAGACCTTACCAATCTTTTTCTCTAAAATAACCGCAGTCACCGCCACCAATGGCATAATAATAAGCGGCACAATTGTAAGTACAGGACTAATGCTTACCATACAGCTTATTACACAAATTGTATGAATTACACATTCAATAGCAAGCATTCCTACAAATCCAATGGTATTCCAGATGCTGTCCACATCATCCTTAACACGAGCCATCAGCTCACCCGTATTATTCTTATCAAAATATCTGATTGAAAGCCTCTGTATATGACTAAACAAATCCCTTCTTACATTACTTCCAATCTTAAGGCTCACATAGTCAAAGGTATACTCCTTTACAAACTGAGATACCGCCCTGCCAAGTCCAATACTTAACAGTCCCACAAGCAAGCCCATTAATATATCTGCATTTCCATCGGTGATTACATCATCAATAAGAGACTTGGTAATGAACGGATATACTGCATCAAGTCCTATACTAAATGACATTGCTATAAGTGCTATAAGATAGAAATGCCAGTTTTTAAATATGTACTGCTTAAGCTTCATTTTTTCCTCCTCATTTTTATAGTTCTCTGCTCGGATAATACTTCGCATTTAGTAATGTTAGTGGCGGTCCGGAAGGGGCTGAGGGCACGAGGCGGTGGATTTTGTGGCTGGTTGTACGAGGATAAGAATTTCTAAATACCTCGCTTTAGGTTTCACTGCCGGACGCAAACGGAGCAAAATCGCCATCCTGGCTCGTTGCTCCTTTCGCGAACGTCCTGTTCGCGAATTGCTGGGATTTAGGCGAGGTATTAAGAAATTCTAATCCTCTCCCAAAGGCTCACAAAACCCACCGCCTCGTGCCCTCAGCCTTCGCAGACCACTACCTAAAGACACAAAAAAACCGTAGTCAGTCTCGACTACGGCTATAAAATGCACGAATTATTCAAATTAAATATAATGTATATACATTAAGAAATTAATATATATTACATTGCATTAATTCAATAGCAGTATATCCGAGGCAGGCTGAGATTTAATCAATATTAAATTATTGTTATTTAATAAACTTAACTTAATCATCATGTCTACCTCCTTTTCTTTCTTTATAGTTTTATTAAAGAATCATAAGTCTTAAACAGAATATTACTTTTACCATTATCTGTCAACTGTTTTTTGAAAATAAAATGAAAATTAGTTTATTTTTTATCAATTCTTGTAACCCTAATGGACGTATGGTACTATTAAACTAGAAATATAATTCGGTAAGTGTGCGCCGCTCCACTAATCGGATATTACGACTTCGGCGCAGAAATGAGGAGATATATGGTAGGAAATGTTATAGTAGGACAGTCCGGCGGACCAACAGCAGTTATTAACTCAAGCCTTGCAGGTGTATTTAAGACTGCAAAGGATCTTGGCGCCAATAAGGTATACGGAATGCGCCACGGAATTCAGGGATTCCTGGAAAAGAATATAGTTGACATGGAAGAAAAGATTCGTTCTGACATGGATCTGGAGCTTTTAAAGAGAACCCCTTCTGCATTTTTAGGTTCATGCAGATATAAGTTACCTGATATCTGCGATAACAGAGATTTATATGATAAGATTTTTGACATTTTAAACGAGTATAACATTACTGCATTTTTCTATATCGGTGGTAATGACTCAATGGACACCATTAAGAAGCTGTCAGATTATGCAATTTTAATCAACAGCCCAATCCGTTTTATTGGTGTTCCTAAGACCATCGATAACGACCTTGCGGCTACTGACCATACTCCGGGTTTTGGAAGCGCGGCTAAGTACATCGCATCGGTTACCAAGGAGCTTATCAGAGACGGTCTTGTATATGATGTTGAGCATGTAACCATTATTGAGATAATGGGACGTAATGCAGGATGGCTCACAGGTGCAGCTGCACTGTCACGCTGTGAGGACTGTGAAGGTGTTGACTTAATCTATATGCCGGAGCTCCCTTTTGACGTGGATGCTTTCCTTGCTAAGATCGATGAGCTTAAGAAAATTAAGAAGGCTATCGTTGTAGCAGTTTCAGAGGGTATTAAGACTGCCGATGGTAAATATGTATTCGAGCTTGGCTCTCATACTGAATATGTGGATGCCTTCGGTCATAAGCAGCTTAGTGGTACAGCTAAATACCTTGCTTCTTTGGTAAGCGAAAAGTATGGCTGCAAGACAAGAGCTATTGAGCTTTCAACACTTCAGAGATGTGCAGGACATCTTACCTCAAGAGTGGATATTACAGAGGCGTATCAGGTTGGTGGTTCTGCTGTTAAGGCTGCATTTGACGGTGAGACCGGTAAAATGGTTATTTTAAAGAGAGTTTCAGACGACCCATATATTTGTACAACAGACCTTTATGATGTGCATAAGGTTGCCAATATTGAGAAAAAGGTTCCTCTTGAGTGGATTACAGAAGATGGAACTAATGTAAGCCAGCAGCTTGTAAACTATATCAAGCCTCTCATTCAGGCAGAGCTTACACCTATTATGATTACAGGACAGCCTCGACATATTGTGGTTGATATTGACAGACCATGAGAATAGTTTTACAGCGCGTTAATCACGCAAGTGTTAAGGTTGATGGCGAGATAGTTGGTAAGATAGGGAAGGGCTTTTTAATACTCCTTGGAGTTGGAAAAGAGGATACCGAAGCCGATTTACAGAAATATGTTGATAAAATAATTAAGCTGCGAATCTTTGCAGATGAAAATGGTAAAACCAATCTGTCACTTAAGGATGTGAACGGGGAACTGCTTGTAGTTTCCCAGTTCACATTATATGCTGACTGCCGTAAAGGGAACAGACCAAGCTTTACTGAGGCCGGTGACCCGGAGACTGCTAACAGGCTATATGAGAAGTTTGTGGAGCTTTGCAAGGAGCAGGTTGAGGTGGTGGAGCATGGAGTATTTGGGGCGGATATGAAGGTTGAGCTGGAGAATGATGGACCGTTTACAGTTGTGCTGTAGGCGGTTCTTTTTTCTAGCCCGGACGAAAACCGGAGAAATGGGCTCTAATCTATGTTTGCTCTCAATCTGCTATTAACAAAATTTCCTCCGACATTCCTGTTATGGTGCAGACCATTGTGTATTCTTTGCCGGTCAGGGTTTTACCGGATTTGTTTCGGATGGTTATGGTGGTGCCATCGGAAAGCTGAATTTTGTAGGTGCAGCCTGAGTTTGGACCTACTGAATTGGATGGGGCTTGTGTGCCTACGCATTTTAGCTGCATGATGGCTTCAAAAAATTCTTTTGATATGGCACCGGTGATGTCAATGTTCTCTGTACCGCTTACAAGCTGGGTGTTGACCATAGTGCCGGTAAATAATTCTCCAAGACTGATTTTACCATCCAGCTTCTGACTGTCTATCAGTTTAATCTCCTTTGCCACATATATTCTTTGGTTATCGGCGGCATTATCTGCATACCTTACAATTCTATATAAGCCTTCACCATATTTATCCCATATTTTTGAAAAATTTACGCTTGGATGAGCATTAGTGCTCTCATATTCTAGAAGCTCCTTTACGTTTTCTGTGGCACCATTTGCTATAAAATCATGGATGGTACGCCAATTGGTTCCGTCCCACATTTCAAGAGCATAATCATCAGCCAGTTCTACATTCTGTTCTGTGATAAAATGTACTGTTGTAAGCCCAGGTTTATCACTGAATATATATGCTCTTGCAGCTTCTAATGTAGGAGTGATTACAAAATCACTTATAGGATAGTTCTCAAGCTTAATAGGCTCGTCTGTCTTACAGGCAGACATAGTAAGTGCTAATAACAGAATGAAAATAAATGTGAAGTATTTTTTCTTCATTTGATTATGCTCCTTTCATGTTTTTTGTTTATTTAATTATAGCATTTGGATTTGGAATTTGTGAGCATAGGATTTTTAGATTTTATACTATATGAATTTCACATCAAAACAGGCAGGAAACACTCTAGTCTCCTGCCTGTAAGCAATATCTTAACTTTTTTGGATTAACATATTAATGAGCCGTCTCGAAAACACTGCGTGTTTCCTCGATGTGGCGTATTCGCCACATAACCTCGCGGATATATGCGTTTACAAATGCGGCATTTGAAACACATATATCCACGAGGTTGCCCGGCTCAAAACAATTACATATTATAAGCTCTTAACTGTGTTAACCACGTTCTCAACAGTAAATCCGAACTCCTTGAATAATACATCAGCAGGACCACTTGCACCGAAGCCCTTCATTGTAACGTAAGCTCCGTCAAGACCTACATACTTGCCCCAGCCGAAGTCTGAAAGTGCCTCTACTGCAACTCTCTTTCTTACTGCCTTTGGAAGTACTGACTCCTTGTACTCTGCTGACTGCTGCTCGAATACGTCCATTGATGGCATAGATACTACTCTTACATCAATACCGTCCTTAATAAGCTCAGCCTTTGCATCAACTGCAAGTGAAACCTCTGAACCAGAAGCGATGATAATTGCATCCGGAGTTTCCTTTGTTGAATCTGCGATTACATAGCCACCCTTTAATGCTTCCTTGCTTGAGCCTGCCATCTGTGGAAGGTTCTGTCTTGTAAGAACAAGAGCCGTAGGTGTCTTCTGTGAGTTAATAGCATATGCCCAAGCTGCTGCTGTCTCTGTAGCATCACATGGTCTGTATACTGTGAAGTTAGGTAATGAACGAAGCATAGCAAGCTGCTCGATTGGCTCATGTGTAGGGCCGTCCTCACCAACACCAATACTATCATGTGTAAGAACAAATGTAAGCGGCATATTCATAATAGCTGAAAGTCTTGCCATTGGCTTAACATAATCACTGAATACGAAGAAGGTTGATACAAATGCACGAAGTCCGCCGTGAAGCATCATACCATTACCAATAGCTGTCATAGCAAGCTCTCTTACACCAAAGTGCATATTTCTGCCTGCGTAGTTATCCTTAGAGAAATCTCCCATATCTGACATATATGTCTTTGTTGATGGAGAAAGGTCTGCTGAACCACCGATAAAGTTAGGAAGGAGATTCTTAATCTTGTTAATCTGAACTCCTGATAAGTTTCTTGTAGCCTGTGGCTTGTCATCATACTTCCAGAAATCCTCGCAATCCATAACCTTAGATGCTAATGTCTCATCAAAGTACTTATCCCATAATTCCTTCATCTCTGGATACTTCGCACAGTAATCTGCAAAAAGCTTATTCCAAGCTTCCTCAGCTACAGCACCATTCTCAGCGCACTTCTTATAGTTAGCATATACTTCATCAGGAACATAGAATGGATCCTGTGAAGGCCAGCCAAGGTTCTCCTTTAAAGCTGCTACATTATCAACACCAAGAGGCTCACCATGAGCACTAGCCTTGCCCTCCTTTGCAGGACAGCCATGACCAATCTTAGTCTTAATTGTAATCATAGAAGGTCTTGTCTTGTCAGCCTTAGCCTCCTCGATAGCCTTACCGATTGCAACAGTATCGTTACCATCCTCAACTACTAAGGTCTGGAAGCCGAATGCTTCAAATCTCTTCTGAACATCCTCTGTGAAAGCGATATCTGTGCTTCCCTCGATGGAAATCTTATTTGAATCGTAAAGCACGATAAGCTTAGAAAGTCCAAGTGTTCCGGCAAGTGAGAATGCCTCTGATGAAATACCCTCCATCATACATCCGTCTCCGCCAAGTACATATGTGTAGTGGTCAACAACAGGGAATTTCTCCTTGTTAAATACTGATGCCATATGAGCCTCAGCGATTGCCATACCAACTGCCATACCCATACCTGCACCAAGAGGACCTGTAGTAGCCTCAACACCTACTGTATGGCCATACTCAGGATGTCCAGGTGTAAGTGAACCTAACTGACGGAAGTTAGCAAGGTCTTCTGTTGTAAGACCATAACCGAATAAATGTAATAAAGAATAAAGTAATGTTGAACCATGTCCACCTGATAAGATGAATCTGTCTCTGTTAAACCACTTTGGGTTAGCAGGATTGTGGTTCATATGATGAGCCCAAAGCTCATAAGCCATAGCTGCTGAACCAAGTGGAAGTCCCGGATGACCAGAATTAGCCTTCTGTACAGCATCTGCTGCTAAAACACGAATCGCATTAACTGACATTGTTTCGATGTTGTTCATTTTGATTTTCCTCATTT
>JAZQLB010000062.1:0-2227 GCA_045542475.1 Lachnospiraceae bacterium
GATTACTTTAGCAGCTTTTAAAGCAGCAGAATCAAACTGTGGATGTAATAAGCTGTCTAACTGCTGAGGTTCTACACGAAGAACAGCTTCTTCTTCTGTAATCATACCTTCATCTACTAAATCACAAGCGATCTGAAGCGCAGCATGAGCTGTTCTCTTACCATTACGTGTCTGTAAGAAGAAAAGCTTACCTTCCTGAATTGTAAACTCCATATCCTGCATATCACGATAGTGGTTCTCAAGTGTATTAGCGATATCCATAAACTGAGCGTAACACTCAGGCATATCTTCCTCTAACTTAGTAATAGGCTGTGGTGTTCTGATACCAGCAACAACGTCCTCACCCTGTGCATTGATTAAGTACTCACCGTAGATACCCTTAGCACCTGTAGATGGGTTACGTGTGAAAGCAACACCTGTACCTGATGTATTACTCATATTACCGAATACCATTGTCTGAACGTTAACAGCTGTACCCCAGTCACCAGGGATGTCGTTCATTCTTCTGTATACGATAGCTCTTGGGTTATCCCATGAACGGAATACTGCCTTAACAGCTTCCATTAACTGAACCTTTGGATCCTGTGGGAAATCTTCGCCCATCTTCTCTTTGTAAATTGCCTTATATCTTGCAATTACTTCCTTAAGGTCATCAGCTGTAAGATCTGTATCAAACTTAGCACCCTTAGCTTCCTTAATCTCATCTAAGATTCCCTCGAAGAATGTCTTGCTCATCTCCATAACTACGTCTGAGAACATCTGAATAAATCTTCTATATGAATCGTAAGCAAATCTTGGATTGCCTGTCTTCTTAGCAAAACCTTCAACAGATACATCATTAAGACCTAAGTTAAGAATTGTATCCATCATACCTGGCATAGAAGCTCTTGCTCCTGAACGAACTGAAACAAGTAATGGATCTTCTGTATCACCGAATTTCTTTCCGTTGATTTCTTCCATTGCCTTAATACCATCTTCGATCTGAGCGATAATTTCGTCTGAAATCTTCTTACCATTGTTATAGTAATCTGTACAAGCCTCTGTTGTAACTGTGAATCCCTGTGGAATTGGTAATCCAAGGTTAGTCATCTCAGCAAGGTTAGCACCCTTACCGCCGAGCAGATTACGCATATCTGCATTACCTTCTTTGAATAAATAAACCCACTTTGCCATTTTTAATCCTCCTAAAAAAAGTATGTATAGGGTTCCCCGAATAATTTATTCGGATGTGGTCTTTTCACCACGACTGATACTAGTATAACATACTTTGTGAAAAAATCCACAATTTCTTAAGAAAATTTTTCACAAAAATCGAAAAAAATTATGTAAGAGCTTTCATTTTTTTGGTAAATCCGACCATTTTCGACTTAAACCCTATTTTTCTTTGATATTTTTATAACAATCATTCAATACGCACTACTAATTGTACATACCCCATGCTTTCCTGCGACTTTCCTTTTTTGTCAATTTTCCACAATACATTGCTTGAATCAACGAAATACAGGTATTTTCCAGATACATATACAGTATCTGCGGACTGCACATTATTGGTGCTGATTGTGACTGTTTTATCAAAATCGTAGTATATAAGCTGATTGTCCTTAATATAGGTATATGCATTCTCACCGGCAACCCTGCCGCAGCCTGTAACACCAGAAGCCACCACCGACTTATTCTTATCAAGCTTCCACAAATTAGCATCTGCATCTATCGCCATAATGTAATCAAGTGTCTCTGATACAGCAATATCCCCTGTAACACTTTCTATAATAAGTGTACTTTTACCTGCTTTATCCACCGAATACATCTTATTCATATTCCGAAAATAGAGAAAACTCTCCTCGTCACTATAATATATCTGTGATAAAGCATCAACATCTCTTGCCAGCAATGTACTGCTTTCATTTTCATATATCCACAGACCGCTATCCGTTATATACAGAAGCTCATCACCAAGCATATTATCCACCACAGCCTGAACATCTTCTGCTACAGCATTCCGCTCGCTAATTGCAATAACTCCATTGTATTTATTAAGAAGCTTATCATTAACAGTACAGGTATACAAAGTGCCCTCTTCAATAAAGATAAGCTCCTCCCCAATGACCGCCCCTACCGGATTGGAAATTTCGTGCATCCGTTGACGGTTCGTTGGATCGTCACGCCATTTCCGGCAGTTTTGCGAGAGCCGCTTCGATTTCCTCGTCGCCGGGGATGAAATCTTCCA
>JAZQLB010000063.1:0-4209 GCA_045542475.1 Lachnospiraceae bacterium
CATTAAATGCCCACAAATCCTCAATGGAGCCTCCGCCTCGCCCCACAATAATAACATCCACGCCATGCTCATCCAGTGCCCTTATACCTTGACATATGGTATCTGCTGCACCCTCGCCCTGCACTTTAGCCGGATACAGATAAAGCTGCACATATGGATTACGTCTGGTAGAAATATTAATAATATCCTGAATTGCTGCTCCCGTAGCCGCAGTTACAATTCCAACCTTAGCCGCATATGCAGGAATAGGACGTTTATAAGAAGCATCAAACATGCCCATTTCCTCAAGCTCATTCTTAAGAGCCAGAAAACGTTCATACAATACTCCTGCACCGTCCTGTACAATCCGTTTTGCATATAACTGGTATTTACCATCACGCTCATATACATTAATACTGCCTGTAGCAACCACCTGCATGCCCTCTGCCAGCCTGAAATTAAGATTTTGTCTGTCACCGGCAAACATAACGCAGGCAAGTGTCCCGCCTGCATCCTTTAGAGTAAAATATATATGTCCCGAGCTATGGTATTTACAGTTAGATACCTCACCGGATACCTGTATTCTGTTAAGCACAAAGTCAGTAGAAAACATATTCTTAATATATGCATTAATCTGACTTACACTATAAGCCTCTGCCATATAAACTACTTAGTCATCTTTCCTAATATTCCGTTAATAAATGCCGGTGAATCATCTCCGCCATACTTCTTAGCCAGTTCAACTGCCTCATTAATGGCAACACCTGCCGGCACATCCTCATCAAACATAATCTCAAATAAAGCCAATCTGAGTATAGTAAGCTCTGCCTTACCGATACGAGCCTTAGTCCAGCCTACAGAAATCTCAGCCAGCTTCTCATCTATTGCCTCTAGCTTCTCTGTAATAAGTCCCACTCTCTCAGAAATCACCCTCTGATTAACCTCCGAAAGCTCAAGGGGCTCGAAATATAACTCATCCTGCTCCCTCATATCCTCTGGCTCATGAAACTCAACCCTGAACAATAACTTAAAAACATGCTCTCTAATATCACTTCTTCTCATGTATATATTTCCTTTCCATTATTTACAATTAAAATATATTCTATATCTGCATTACCTTGGCTTATTCTAAATCTTACTGTCTTTATAATGTTGAATTACCGTACGGGATAAAAACAGCTCATTTACATAGCAATAGGCCTTGAGCAACCCCAAGGCCCATATATAATTTTACTTCTCTACCTTAATACCTGCAATCTTCACATTGACATCCGATACCTTAAGTCCTGTCATATTCTCAATCGCATTAGCGATACGCTCCTGAACATTAGCGCTTACCTCCGGTACTGCATAACCATATTTAAGAATAACTGATACATATACCTTAACAGCACCGTTACTAATATCAACCTTAACGCCCTTGGAAAGATTCTTCATTCCAAGCTTATTAACAAGCTCATTAGTAATATTACCTACCATAGACTCGACACCTTCAACCTCTGTTGCTGCAAGACCTGCGATAACACATACAACCTCTTCGGTTACCTGAACATTACCAACGCCTTTATCCTCGCATACTATATATGTCTTATTTTCAAACCCTTTTGCCATCTATATCCTCCAATCCATCTCCTTAAGGAAATTGCCTATCTGTAAATTTACATATATTATACTCAAAATCTGTTACTTTTGCAATTAGAAAATATATGTATTATGAGGATATTAATATGCATGATTTTACTTCCCCTCAGTTGAAAGCTCAGTTATCTCCTCAGTTACGTTTTCGATAAGACTATCTGATATGTTTTCGGTAATATCGTCAGTTACATTTGCAGAAGCACTTTCATAAACAGCCGAAATAGTAATGTTTTCTACATCAATACCTGATTTTCTCTTAATAATGTCTTCAATCTGAATTCTTTCGGTATCCGTAAGATTTTCCTTATTTACTACAACATCCGCCTGCTCATCCGTAATAGAAACTATTACATCCCTGAATCCCTTTGCTTCAAGTAAAAGTTCTGCTGCTGCCTCTCTCTCAGCAATATCATTCATTGCAATCATCTGTTCAATTGCAGTCTGCTTACTGGCATCATCAAGATTCGCGTTATTAATTATTTCAAGAAGTGTTTCCTTATTAGCAGCACGTACCTGCTCCCTGTCAAGCTTGGCGTTAATGATAAATTCCGATTGAACGTAGCTTGTACTTGAGCTTGTATTTGTTAATATAGCCTGCCCCGGTTCCATAAGACTATTCTCATTAGGTTCTGCATCATTGCTTAAAATATCACCACTTACCGCATCTGTTTCTCCTGTTGACAGCATACTGTTTACCGGCTTATTTGCATCCGTCTTTTTCAAGCTGTCAATATAGTTTATGTAGCCTGCAATAGCCAGCATAAGTGCCAGTGCTGTTATTATAATCTGATTTTTCTTAAAAATTCTCTTCAAAGGAATTATACCTCCATTTTCATTACTTTTATTTTATTTGCTGTAATTCCGAATACAGCCTCCATAGCCTTTGTAATGTCACTTATAACCTGAGGATTATCTCCCCCCTCTGCAATAATGATTATTCCTTCGATTTCCGGTGCCATCCGGTCTATTACATAAGGAATGGTACTTCCATCGCTTCCCTTTGTATATACTATCCGCTCCTCATATATCTCCTCATCCGTTATTCGACTGCCGCCTGCTCCATCCTCCTCAGTAATCACGCTGTTATTTATACTGGTTTCACTTTTAAGAACTATTGTACCTGTATTCTTAAGGCTTACCATCACCTTAACATCACCGATTCCGGCTGCTGCTGACAGCACCTCCTCGATTTTTTCTTCTAATTCCTTTTGATAGTCACCGCCTGTTTCAGATACAATCACAACAGCTTCGTTATCCGTTACTTCCTCTCTGTCCTTTGTTTTATCCTTTACCGGAAACGATATAACTATTAACAGGACACCTGCAAGCAGGATAAGAAAAAGATTATCCTTTGATAAATTAATATTCTTTAATTTTGAAATTATGCTTTTCAAAAAATCACCCCGTCTTATGGCCCTCCTTAATATCCATATCGTTCTTCTATGCTAATATATATATTAGACAATGAGATATTATAGAAGTTGGCCAATTTATTTTTTATTGATACAATTTCCGGAGCCTCTGAAATACCGGAATACGGGCTTTCACTCCCAAGCTCTATGGCTTTTACCTTCTCTATTGTTATGGCATCTTCCGTTTTTTTCATTAATGCCAGCTGTATCATCTCAATATTACCAAAATTCTCATCAGACATATCCTGATTAATTCTGATATCATAGTCCTGTATCTCCAAATCAAATTCCCGGGTAATCTCATTCATCTGCATGACAAGTTCTGACAGATATGTATTTATTATTTCCTGATTTTTCTCTGCCTCCGCAGTAAGAATGCTTTGCTGAACCTGTGGAGAAATCGAATAATCATATTCAATATTTGTTAAGGTCTTTACTAGCTCCTGTCCGTCAGAAGCGCTTAAAACAGGCTTAATAATAACAGCAAGAAGAATAAATCCCGTAAACATTTTTATATATTTTTTATACTTGTCATTTGCAATCAGATTATCCAGTACCGACATTAACAGATACAGACAAAAAATATTTTTTACATAACCAAGTATTGTATCCATATTCCTCCTAATTTGCGGCGTAAAAGGAAGCATTTCCTGCCGCGCACACCATGGCAATTGTAAGCAAAAGAAGCACCATAACATCACATACAGAGCTTAATATAAGCTTTAGCCCATCATGCATTCCACTTACACAGCCTGTATAGCTTTTATCTGCTACTGGCTCAAGAAATGCCACCGCCGCCTTACACCCATAGGTAAAACAAAACAGCTTTATTACAGGAAATGCACATATCATCATTATAAACAGCATTGCCGTGACACCTATTCCGTTTTTAATTAGTGCACCTGAGCCTATTACAACCCCTGTTGCAGAATTAATAACATTACCGATTCCCGGTATAAGTCCTATCGCCTTATGCGCCACAGTTCCCTTTAACGAATCAACCAGTGGACAAATAAGTCCCTTTATTATATTCAGACCTATAACTAGTCCCAGAAGTGATTTGTTTGCCCAGCGGATTATATCTCCCAGAAGCTCTGATATTTTTGTAAATATAGCTTCCTTAGATATAAAATTAATCATGTTAATAAGCATATATATCTGTATCATAGGAAAAATAATA
>JAZQLB010000064.1:0-7079 GCA_045542475.1 Lachnospiraceae bacterium
TCATAGGAATAATAACAGCAGTTTGTTTCCTGTGTGCATATGTGGTGGCAGCTTTTCTTGCTGGATATATTGATGAAGAGAATCACAGATTTAAAAAGTTTTCCGTTAAGGCAAAAATATTTGCTTTTTTTGTAATGATGGTTATGTTCCTGTTCTTATTTGTAATATTATTTTTCTCAATTAAGAATGGAATTTCCTTTGATACAGCATACATTAAGCTTAAACTGGCACACTTATTTGTGCTTAATATGGGTTGGATATGGACAATTGTTGTTGTAATCGGACTTGTTATGATTACGGCAAACCAAAAAATTAAAAAGACCCATAAGATGGAATTTATTCCTATATTTGTGCTTTTAATAACATATCTGGTATATGTGGCATATTTATTATTCTATAAAAGGGCAGCATTGCCTAGATATGATATGCTTGCGGATGTTATTTTTGTTATTTTCGGAGTATTTCTGCTTATTAAAATGTTTGAAAGAAAGAAAGCAATTCTTTCATCCTTAAGTATCCTTACGTGTGTAATGCTGGGACAGGCATTTGTTAATATTGACCCTGTAAGTACTGAATTATTTACGGTAATCGAAACTAATTCATTCCCTATGCTGTATACCGCATCCTTCAAGGAAGAAAGAGATGTTCATATGGATAATGCGGGAGATTTTGGCTTCTATAATTATCAATATACATTTATTGATAAGGCGATTGATGATATTCTTTGGAGATTTAACTGGTATTCGGATTGCAAGGTTATTTCGGCTTATGAGGGCTGTGAGGCACAGTTTTATTATGATAATCTGCTATGGGACATGGATACTGCCCAAAGAGCGTATCCTGTAGGCGGAGGTACAGAGGATAGATATCAGTATATAGGAAGAGTTAATGTTGATTCCTTTTTGGCAGGAAGCACTCTTCCGGCAAGAGCGGTGTTTATTGACTCACCATGGTGTTCCGGAGATACTGAGGCGGCAATTGCCAAGCTTGGAGTATACTATAGCATTGATGGACCAATGGAGTCGGAACAGGGCTTTGCCGGTTCGGTTGTGTATTATTTTCTTAATTTAAAGCAGAATTAAGTTGTGGAGGCACTATGAAGAATATAGTTCAAAAGACTATTAATGTTATAAAGGAAAATCTGTCGCTTAATGTATTTGTTATTTTTCTGGCGTTGTATTTTGTATGTTTAAGTATAGCCGGAGGAATGGCGGTTAATGCTTTGCTGGTGCTGGCAGTATGCGTATTATATTTTTTAGGGGCATTTCTTGGAAAAATAAGACGTTATATTCCGATTGTAATATCGGTACTGGCGATTTTTGTTTTCTCTGTGGCAGGTATTTTTACTATAATGGGAAAGCCTGTTGGTATGGGTTTTGTAGCCTTTGGAGTTCCAATTATATTCTATTCAATTGCAGCCTATGACAGTACAAATAATGCAATGTGTATTCCTCACTGTTTGGCAATGCTGGGAGCAGAATGCGTGTTTTGTTTAAATGGAGATACACGAGGAATGGTAGTCCTGGTAGGAGCATTGCTTCTTTCGGTAATGTTTACCAATGCTACATATACTGCCATGTCTAAATATGTTTTTTCATTATTTCTGGCACTTGCAGTTATTAAGCTTACAGGTATATGGCATATAGTTAATGAAACTCAGGCTACAGAATTAGTAAAGTCGTTTATTGACAGCTGGGTATTATATATTGCGCTTGTTGTATTGGGGCTTGTAAGCCTTCTTTTGAAGGAGCGGCATCCAAGAATTAAGTCGGACCGTGATAAAAAATATGTTCCAGTACTTAAGCAATGGCAGATTATAATCGGTTTTAGTATGATTGTGCTGGTTTTCTGGGGAATACTGTATCTGGAAGAGCTGTTTGAAATGTATAAAAGTACATCAGGGATAACACAGGATATGCTTATGAATCTGATTTTTGTTGGAACCATGAGGTTGTTAGGGGATAGTGTTATGATGAGTGTTATAAGAGTATATGGTTTTATTCCACTTATGTTCTTTACTATGATGATGATTGCATTTATATATAAGGCATATGCTAATTATAAGTCATCACACCTTTTTGCAGATAAGCTGTTAATGCTTATGATGGCAGGTTTGTTTGTGTATGTTGCATTTCTTGGGGTGTCTGTACCGACTATATTATTAGGCGGATTATTGGCGGGCTGTGTTGTTAATGGAAGCTATGCTATAGAACAAAAATAAATTCACATGAAAAAAGGAGACTATCAATTAATGAAAGTCTCCTTTATATTATTCTAAATATTAGTCAAAGAGCTGTGAATAATTAAGATAGCTTGAAAGGAAGTTAAAGCAGCTTGCTTCATCCTCAAAGTAGCAGCTTCCCTTAACTATACCGGCATAAGCCCAGTCACCATTAATCTTAACAACTCGTACTGTAACAGTATCGGTCTTGTATTCATCTTCATCAGTCTTAACGATGAACTTGCCCTTTATCTCATAGCCATCAGTAATTTTTACATCCTCATGTGCCGCATAGTGGTTAGCTACAGCGGTAGCATAAGCCTTTGCCTGCTTCTCTGAAATATCAAAATTATCTGCAAGATCCTCAAGGTCATCCTCATCATCTGCAATGTCCTCATAACTATCACGCATTCCATCAAGGTAATCATCATAATAGTCGTTGCAGTAATCCTGAAGCTCTTCTAAATCGTCCTCATCCATCTTCTCTGCAGATTTGACCTCAAAGCTAAGCTTCCAGCTGTCAAACTCATCATCGCAGTTATCGTAGCAATCTTCAAGATATTCGTTAGTGTCTTCAAGGCTGTCAATGTGGTCATCGCTATCCTTAAGTGCTGATTCAACCTTCTTATTTGCTTTCACACAGAATTCAGGCTGTAAAGTGTATGAAAGATTGAGCTGGTTGGTTGTCTTGCTGTTAATTGCCTTTATGAAGTCGTTAATAGGCTTCATGTAAGGCTTAGATGATGTTACAGTTATAATGATTATAACTGCCACAATTGCTATTGCAGCTATACCGATAATTATTGGTAAATTATTTTTTTTCTTCGAATTTCTTTTTGGCTGGCTTGATTCGGCAGCGGGCTGCTTATTAGTTGGCTGGATATTAACCGACTGAATAGGAGCTGACTGACAGGTACATACTTCACCGGCAGCAAGCTGCTTACCACATTTTTCGCAAAATGCCATAATATTTTCCTCCCTTATGTATAAAATATAGACAATAATATTATAAGGTCATAAATATAAAAAAGCAAGAGAAACCATAGCAGGCAGGTAGAAAATAAAAAGAGAACACCATTTCCAGTGTTCTCTTAGTATAGCTTAGTAAAGCCCTGCTTCGATATAGTACATTAATGTATCAATACTCATTCCCATATCATCTAATAATGAAAGGTAATCAATCGTCCATTCTCCGTTAAGCTTGATTACTGTAATAGTAACCTTGTCTGATTTGTCCTCGTCATCCTTAGATTTAATAATGAACTTACCCTTTAATTCGTAACCATCAGTAACCTTGATTTTTTCAAATGAACCTGCTAATTCTGTTAATGCAGTAATCATTTTCTTAGCATCCTTCTCAGAAATGTCATACATATCTGCAAGATCTTCAATGTCATCATCATCTACATCGCTAAGAGTATCATAGATATCTTCGAGATAATCATCATATAAAGCCTCATAACGCTCTGCGATTTCCTCAAGCTCATCCTTATCAAGGTCTGTTTTCTTTGAATCAAATTCTATAGACCACTTCTTACCATACTCATCTTCGATGTCATCGTATGCATCTTCAAGGCTTTCAGCAGCCTCTTCCATTAAATCTTCATAATCATCGGTCTTTTTAAGAACAGTAAAAATAGTATCAACCTTATCTGATACAAAATCAGGGAGTGCCTTGTCAATGAATACTGTAACGTCAGTTTCCTTGGCATTAACAGTCTTTAAAAGACTTTCTACAGGGTCCTTAGAACCTCCGAAGAGATTGCTTACAAGTAAAACAATAATAGCGATAAGTGCAATAACAACAACTCCGGCAATTATGCCTAATACAGTTTTATTATTGTTTTTGTTAGGCTTAGCAAGTGCTAATGACTGCGAAGCAGCGGTTGTCTGTGAAACAGGTGTGACAGTTGGCTCAGAAACAGGCTCAACAACAGGTGCGGCAGCTGGCTCAGAAACAGGTTTAACAACAGGCTCAGCAGTTGGGGTAGAGAAAGCCTCCTCAGAAACAGTCTCTGTTACTGGTTCTACAACTGGAGCTGTAACAGTCTCAGAAGCAGGTGTTTCAGAAACATTCTCAACAACAGGTGCTACAACAGGTGTCGCTTCTGCAACCGGGTCTGTCATATTAACTGTATTATTCTGACAGTTACATGTTTCGCCGTCAGCTAATGGTTTACCACATTTTGAACAAAATGGCATATGTATTTCCTCCTCAATGTATAATTATGACAAAATTATATTATTTATTAAAAATAAATGCAATAGAAAGTTTTATTTTAAAAGTGCGGAATAATTTAAATATCTTGAAATAAATTCAAAGCTGTCATCACAATCTTCAAAGTAAACTGCCTTCTTGCTGTCTAAGGCAAGTCCTGCATAGGCCCAGTCGCCATTAATTTTGACTACATTAAAGATGACAGTACTGCTTTTATATTCGTCCTCCTCTGTTGTAATAATAAACCTTCCCTTTATTTCGTATCCCTCTGTAATCAGGGCATTCTCATAAGCCGAAAAGTGTTCAACTACAGCAGTTACATATTTTTTTGCCTCTTTTTCTGATATATCAAAATTATCTGCCAGAATACGGAGTTCATCGTCATCATCAAGCTTGTCTTTCCAAGTATCCAGGAACTGTTCGAAGTGATCTTCGTATTCTGTATTATAATAATCCTGAAGCTCCTCTATAGCATCTTCATTCAGCTTGGTTTCGGACTTTATTTCAAGACTAAGCTTCCAATCACCGAATTCATCCTCACATTCGTCATAAGATTCTTCAAGCAGCTCGTCACGTTCCTCATACTCGTAAGAATCTGCCAAATATTCATCTATGACCCTTTTACTCTCAACACAGAAATCAGGCATAAGGAAATATTGTAATTCAAGATGGTTATCGGTACGGCTGTTAATGGCATCAATAAAGTCGTTAACTGGTTTCATATAAGGCTTGGTTTTGAATATTATCATTATTGCAATGCCAAGGCAAAGAATTATTGCAATGCCCACGCCAACAAATAATGGAAAATATTTTCTTTTTGTTTTTTCTTTGGATGTCATATATTTTCTCCTCTCATAAAACAACATGGCTATAATTATATTTCACAAAATATAAAAAAACAATAAACATATAGTCCCAAGACTTGACATATATATTAGCCGGGTATAAAATTGGTTCGATACAAAACAATTAGGTACAAAACATTTACGGAATGGAGGAAGTAGTGAAGGATAAAAAACCAATGGGCTTTGAGATAAAGGGCATGGACCATGTTATTAAGAGACATTTAAATGACCGGCTTGCGGCAGCGGGCTTTGATGAGGTCACTATAATGCATGGCTGGATAATGGGCTACATATATAGAAATAGTGACAGAGAGATATACCAGAAGGATATCGAGAACAATTTTCATATTGCCAGGTCATCCGTAACCAATATCATTAAGCTTATGGAAAAAAAGGGATATGTTACAAGAACTACAGTCGAAAGGGATGCAAGACTTAAGAGGCTTGAGCTTACTGAGCTTGGAATGAAAATGCAGCTTGAAACTATCAGAATTATTGATGGTTTTAATGCAGACATGGAGACGGGTATTACTAATGAAGAAAAAGAGGTATTCTACAGAATACTTGACAAAATGAAAAGCAATATAGAAAACAAGAAGGAGGACAAATAGTTGTTAAAGACATTAGGAGCTTACATTAAGGAATTTAAGAGGGCTTCCATTGCAACACCATTATTCATGATTTTGGAAGTTATAATGGAGATGCTTATTCCTTATCTTTTGGCTTCGCTTATTGATGATGGTGTGGATAAGGGAAATATGAACCATATCCTGATGGTAGGCGGAGTTATGGTTGTTGTTGCCGGCATAGGTCTGTTTGCAGGTCTGATGGGTGGCAAGTACGGTGCAAAGGCATCCACAGGCTTTGCGAGAAACTTAAGAAAGGGTATGTTTGATAAGATTCAGACCTTCTCCTTCTCTAATATTGATAAGTTCAGTACAGCCGGACTGGTTACAAGACTTACAACGGATGTAACTAATATTCAGAATGCTTATCAGATGATATTAAGAATGTGCATGAGGGCGCCGGCAAGCCTTATTTTCGCCATGGTTATGGCTTTTATTATCAGTCCGAAGATTGCCGTTATTTATCTTGTTGCGGTAGTGATTTTAGGTATTGTGCTTTTCGTTATAGTAGGAAATGCTTCAAAATATTTCAGAGAGGCATTTCCTAAGTATGATGAGCTTAATGCCAGTGTGCAGGAGAATGTATCGGCTATAAGAGTTGTTAAGGCGTATGTAAGGGAAGAACATGAAAAGACCAAGTTTAAAAATGCAAGTGCCAATATTTACAATCTCTTTGTTAAGGCTGAAAAGGTTATCTCGTATAACAGCCCTGCAATGCAGTTTACAGTATACAGCTGTATTCTTTTAATCAGCTACATAGGTGCCAGAATGATTATCGGTTCAGGTGGCACGCAGCTTACCACAGGTGCACTTATGAGTCTTCTTTCATACTGTATGAATATTTTGATGAGTCTCATGATACTTTCAATGATATTTGTTATGATTACCATGAGCCTTGCAAGTGCGGAGCGTATAGCTGAGGTGCTTAATGAGGAGCCGGATATTGTTAACCCCAAAAAGCCTGTATATGAGGTTAAGGATGGCAGCATCAGCTTTGAGAATGTTGACTTTAAATATAAGAAGGACAGCAATGAAATGGTGCTTTCAGATATTAATCTTGAGATTAAGTCTGGTGAGACCATCGGTATTATGGGTGGTACGGGAAGCGCAAAATCAAGTCTTGTTAATCTTATAACCCGCCTCTATGATGTGGAAAACGGCAGTGTTAA
>JAZQLB010000065.1:0-10149 GCA_045542475.1 Lachnospiraceae bacterium
TCCTACAGGTTAAGGAAAATATTATGAGGGTGTATAATGGCGGGAATGTAACCTTCCCTCATAATTCAGAGATTATTGAATACATATCAGGACAGAATTATCTGTATGATATAATTGCATACATTTCAAAGCAGTTTGAGAATATCATGAACTCTATTGGCAGCTCCACAAGAGAGAGCGTGCTCGATGATGTGCTTCACTACATAGACCATAATTATCATACTAACATTAAGCTTGAGCTTATTGCTTCTCTATTTGGATATAACAGTGCCTACCTTGGAAAGATATTTAATAAATCAGTAGGAGAGAGCTTTAACTCCTATGTAGATCAGGTTAGAATCAAGCGTGCCATTGAGCTTCTTATGGAAAATAAGATGAAGGTATATGAGATCGCTGAGAGAGTTGGATATAAGAATGTGGACTACTTCCATAAGAAATTCAAGAAGTATGTGGGAGTCAGCCCGGCGGAATATAGGAATAGTCATGTGGAAGAATAGAGCAGTAGAATGTACATATAAATATTTTGTGTGATAATTAAACCCCAGTGTTGGAGTAATTCCAAGCACTGGGGGTATTTATTGGAACTTTTTGTCAAGTGTGTGGTGTGATTTACTGAATCACTTCCCACACTTGATAAAAAGCCTCATAATATGAAGTCTAAGTATAAATTATATTAATTAGTACTAATCTTTACAGTTACAGGAAACTCACTTGTGAAATTAACTGTTTCCACATGAAGTCCATCCTTATCCCTGCTCCAAGTAACCTCGCCATCATAGCCAAGTACTGTAACATCCTTAATTATGCCTTGGAAGCCAGAGGAATTGGCATCATTACCATCGCATATGGACTTAATAGTAAGTTTACCATTATCCGGGAAGTTAAGGCACATAGCATAGATTGCTCCATTACCTGATGTAAAACGGAAGTCCTCACTGGTGTAGCCTGATAAGTTGCCCTCGGAGAATTTACCCTCCATTTCCTTCGTAGGTCCTTCCTCTGCAAATCGCCAAGTTTTACTATTATATATTGCTTCGCCATTTATCTTAAGCCATACACCGATATCCTTAAGAATCTGTGTGTCCCGTTCTGGAATTGAACCATCACCCTTAGGACCGACATTCAAGAGAAGATTACCATTTTTACTTACAACATCAATAAGATAACAGATAATTTCATTACTTGTCTTATAGTCAAGAGTAGTAGTATAACACCATGAATTATAGGCAATGGCTGTATCTGTCTGCCAATGGTAAGGCTTAACATCTGCGAACTTACCACGCTCCACGTCTACAATACCGCTGCCAAATGCCATAGCATCATGCTTATAACAGATAGCTGTATCAAAGCCCCACTCAAGACCACGATTATAATAATAAGCTGCAATCTTTAAAAGGTCATCCTTATAGCCCTCATGCTGTATCCACCAGTCAAAATATAATATCTTAGGCTGATATTTATCAATCAGCTCACAGGTTCTGACCACCCAGTCATCAAGGAACTCCCTGAATGGGTATGGTGTGGCATATATATCAGACTGGTCAGGCTGTTCCTCGGTACTTGGCCAGTAGAAATCACCACGCTTATATTCGCCATTAATATCACTTTCAAACTTACGTCCGTCACCCATAAACCAAAGATGCTCAGCACGGTGGCTTGATGTACAAAAGATAATATCATTAGCCTCCATCTCAGCTTTAAGCTCACCTACCACGTCACGCATAGGTCCCATCTTGCTTGAACAGAATTCTGAAAGCTCACTGTCATACATCTGGAAGCCATCATGATGCTCTGCGACAGGTACAATATATTTAGCACCTGCCTCTTTAAAAAGCTTAATCCACTCATTTGCATCAAACTTAGGTGCAGTAAACATTGGAATAAAATCCTTATATCCAAAATCCTTATGTGGACCATATGTAGCAATATGATGCTCATACTCAGGTGTTCCCTGAATGTACATATTACGTGAATACCATTCGTTGTTAAATGCCGGGATGCTGTATAATCCCCAGTGGATAAAGATTCCAAACTTTGCTTTTTCAAACCAGCTTGGGATTCTCATATTGGTAAGGGACTCCCAGGTTGGCTTGTATGGGCCTTTTTCTATTACTTCGTCAATTAGTTTTAAATATTCTTCGTGATTCATAATATCGATAGCTGTACTCCTTTTTTATAATTAAGGCTTTCAGCATAGCAAACCTTATGATAAGTATATCAGAAAGATTTGGAAATTGGTAGGTAGAAATTAGTGTAATTATACTGTAATATTAGTTTATTTATCGGGCTTTCATCAAATTACTAAGCACTTCATAAGGAACCTTAAGATTCCCTCTGCCAACACCAAGATGTATATAGGGTTTATTAGCCCCATGAAAATCACTTCCACCTGACACCAGCAGCCCATTCTGCTTAGCCAGCCTGCGGATAATAATCTCATCTCCACCCCGATAAGTAGAATACATAGCCTCAATTCCTGTTAGCCCGGCTTTTTTTAGCTTTTCACACATAAGATTAAGCTCAGCCTCCTTTAATTTATAAAGAATAGGGTGAGCCAGTATGGCAATACCGCCAGCCTGCTTTATTAACCTGATAGCTTTCTCAGGCTTCATTCGCTCTCTTGATATATGAAAAGGCTTACCGTCCTCAAGATACTTGGCAAATGCCTCAGAATTATCCTTCACATAGCCCTTCTTAGTAAGCCACGCAGCAAAATGTGCTCTGGTTAAAATAGTATCATCGCCAAACATTTCGCGCATTTCTTCAAGTGTGACAGGGAAGCCAGCTTCATTCATTTTCGCAATAACCTTAAGATTACGGGCATTTCTTGTGTCCACCTGATTACCGATTTCGTTAAGAAAGTCCTCATCCTTATGGTTAATAAAGAGTCCCACAATATGAACTTCCTTATCCTCACCCTGTGATATGGTATAGGTGCAGCTTATCTCAATGCCCGGAATAATTTCAATGCCATAGTCTTTGCCGTATTGCAGGGCTTCGTCAACTCCTGCTACGGTATCATGGTCAGTAAGGGCAAATGCTTTTAAGCCGTTATTCTTGGCTTCTATAACAAGCTCCTGTGGGGTAAAGGTTCCGTCAGAAGCATTTGAGTGAACATGTAAGTCGATTAATTCCATTAGTAACCTCGTTTCTGTGAATGTTTATTAGCAGCAGTGATAGTATAGCATATCTTGAAAAGGATGTTAAGGTGTGGAATTTAAATGCAGGTTTTTAAATTTACCCCTTGAAAATTTGCCAATTTCCGATACAATAGTTATTAAGTGTGCCTATGCCCATGACCAAGGGTTAGGTTTTTGAGTGAAGTCTATATGTATATGGACTTGCACATGGCCACGAGAAAACAGCAACACATGAAAGGAAACAGGTTAATACAATGATTAGTGCTAACAACGTAACTTTAAGAATCGGTAAAAAGGCTTTATTCGAGGACGTTAACATTAAGTTTACACCGGGCAACTGCTACGGTCTTATCGGTGCCAATGGTGCAGGTAAGTCTACATTTCTTAAGATTTTATCAGGACAGTTAGAGCCATCTAAGGGTGATGTTACAATGACTCCGGGTGAGAGATTATCATTCTTAGAGCAGGATCACTTTAAATATGATTCATATATGGTTCTTGATACCGTAATTATGGGTAATGCCAGATTATACGAGATTATGAAGGAAAAGGATGCCATCTACGCAAAGGAAGATTTTACTGAGGAGGATGGTATTAAGGCAAGTGAGCTTGAGGGCGAGTTCGCAGCTATGAATGGCTGGGAGGCTGAGAGTGATGCGGCTACTCTTCTTAACGGACTTGGAATTGAGACTGACCTTCATTACAAAATGATGTCAGAGCTTAACGGCAGCGAGAAGGTTAAGGTTCTTCTTGCAAAGGCACTCTTTGGTAATCCAGATGTTTTACTTTTAGACGAGCCTACCAACCACCTTGACCTTGATGCTATTGCATGGCTTGAGGAGTTCTTAATTAATTTTGAGAACACAGTTATCGTAGTATCACATGACCGTTATTTCTTAAATAAGGTATGTACACAGATTGCAGATATTGATTATGCCAAGATTCAGCTTTATGCAGGTAACTATGATTTCTGGTATGAGTCAAGCCAGTTAATGGTTAAGCAGATGAAGGAAGCTAATAAGAAGAAGGAAGAGAAGATTAAGGAATTACAGGAGTTCATTCAGAGATTCTCAGCTAATGCTTCTAAGTCTAAGCAGGCTACTTCAAGAAAGAGAGCTCTTGAAAAGATTGAGCTTGATGATATTCGTCCTTCAAGTAGAAAGTACCCATATATCGATTTCAGACCACAGAGAGAAATTGGTAATGAGGTTCTTACAGTAACTAACCTTTCAAAGACAATAGATGGTGTTAAGGTTCTTGATAATGTATCATTTATCATGAATAGGGATGATAAAATTGCTCTTGTAGGAAGCGATGAGCTTGCTAAGACTACATTCTTTAAGATTTTAGCAGGTGAGATGGAGCCGGATGAGGGTAACTATAAGTGGGGAATTACTACAAGCACAGCTTATTTCCCTAAGGATAATACTAAGGATTTTGACTGTAATGATACAATCGTTGACTGGCTTATGCAGTTCTCTCCGGAGAAGGATGTTACCTATGTACGTGGCTTCCTTGGAAGAATGTTATTTGCCGGAGATGATGGTGTTAAGAAGGTTAAGGTATTATCAGGTGGTGAGAAGGTTAGAGTTATGCTTTCTAAGATGATGATTATGGGCTCTAATGTGCTTTTACTTGACCAGCCAACCAACCATCTTGACATGGAATCTATTACAGCACTTAACAACGGACTTATTAAGTTCCCTGGTGCTATGATTTTTGCTTCACATGACCATCAGTTCGTTCAGACAACCGCTAACAGAATTATTGAGTTTGTTAATGGTAATATCATTGATAAGATTACTACTTATGATGAGTACCTTGAGAGTGACGATATGGCAAGAAAGAGACAGGGCTTTGTAAAGCTTTCTGAGGAAGAGCTTGCTGAGAACGAGGGTAAGGAAGATTAAGAGTGAATAACCGTCCGTATAGGGAGGTTTTTGAAGGTTATATAAGTATTTTGCTATTGAAATATTAATGCTGTTATGTTAATATTATTTTACAAAGAGTGGTACTAAGTTGTGCCCCTTGCAAATGGTAAACAAAAATAACTGCTAACCTTTGGTCGGGGGGCAGTTATTTTTTGTCTTTATGGCATATCTTGACTACAAGACCTATGATGGCAACAATGAGTAATCCAAACTGGATTAATACTTCATATGTAACATACTGCATAGGCATCTCCCCCTTTCTCAAGGGGCAACCGTTCCCACTAAAAGAAATTGTAGCACATAATGAATTGACTGTAAAGTGTAAATTATGTAAAGAAAAATGGAAGGAGTAACTACCTTCCATTTATATTCTCCATTCTTTTTTTATCCAGTCGGTAATACCGCATGGCAATAAGCGAAGCAATCCATCCAAACACAGGAACTATACAGTAGAAGAAAATAGTAATCCATTTGATTGTAGGAGTAAGCTCATCACCCACCTGTGGAAATGCCTTGGCAAAGCCGATAAGGCTCAGTACAATTCCTACAAAGGCAGTTCCGAGAGAGGATACCATATTATCAATAAATGAAAACAGTGCTCCCATAAGTCCCGGGACGAACTTGCCGCTTCTGTATAATTCATAATCTGTACAATCAGCAATCATAGGAATAACCATGTTGTTTGTAATGGATTTACAGCCATTTAAGATGGCAAAGGTTCCAATAAACATAACCGTAATTCCATTAATTGAATGGATTGACACGGTATTAAGCTTATCTGACATCAGCACAAGCAACATTATAAGCTGGAATGTAATACATGCCCAGGTAAACCATATCAGAACCCTTTTCTGACCATGATGCTTTGCAAGCTGTATACCAAGTGACACAATAGCCATTGAAGGAATTGCAGTAATAATGCCGACAAGTCCTGACATTTCATAATTGTTCATCATGATTCCATAAAGCATTACAGTTACTGCTGCATGGGAATATACCACGGAGGCGAATTTGTCAGTTGAAGCTGCGATTACTAACATCTGTATAGGACGATTGTGTTTTATTACATCAATGTAATCCTTGATTGTAAGTGTACTCTTTTTATTTTCCGGCAGAACGAAGTTCTCATCAGTATCCTTTGACCATATTCCTATAACGGCAAGAAGTGTACACAGCATGGATATTCCGGCTGTTACAAGTATAAATTCAAAAAATAGCTCTGGATTGGTAAAACTCCCATATCTTGGAATGAGGCTCATGGAAATATACAGAGCTATTCCTCCAAAGGATGCACTTATATATGCGGAATCAAAAAAAGTACATAAAGGTCGCTGTCTTGGATTATTTGTAATTATCGACTGGGCAGATTTGGTTACTGCCGTCTGGAAGGTAAATGCAATAATAAATAATCCATATATCACGATAAAATAAGGCACTCTTAAAAATACAGGAATAAGGTGGGTTGTAAAATAAAGCAATATACAGCTTATGGCAAGAAGGATGTTGCCAATCACCATGTAAGGTCTGAATTTACCAAAACGTCCATGAGTTTTATCGATTATATAGCCAACCACCGGGTCAGTTATTCCGTTAAATATTCGCATTACTGTAAGCAGTACCGAAATAAGCATAACAGATATTCCTGCAATGCCGTTGGCATAATATGATATGTATGCCATCATGGCAAGGTAGAGATTGGTGGCTGCCGTGTTTAGTGAAAAAAATGCAATCTGCCACAGCTTGGCAGTATGATATCTGTTCTTTATATGTATATTATCTGATTGTTCGTTAGTGTTCATTATTATTCCCCGTTTTTTTGATGTGATAAGTATACAGTCTTGCAGGAAAAAAAACAATATTACTTTTTCAGAATTGCATAAGTGGCTATATTTTGTTAAACTAAATATAGTGTGACTGGAGGATATATAATGAATTTGCTGACTATAAAGAACCTGACAAAGGCATATACTAATAAAGTACTTTTTGATAATGTGGATTTTAGTATTAATGATAATGAGAAAATAGGAATAATCGGAATTAATGGAACCGGCAAGTCAACATTACTTAAAATAATAGCAGGACTTGATACTCCTGATGAGGGAAGTGTAGTAAAGGGAAATAATGTTCATATAAGATATTTATCACAGAATCCTGTATTTGAACCGGGAACCAGCATATATGAACATGTAATAGAGGCTAATAAAACAGATGACAATCAATGGATTATAGAGGGTGATGCCAAGAATATCCTTAATAAATTAGGATTTGAGGATTATAGCCTTAAGGTAGATGACCTTTCAGGCGGTGAGCGTAAAAGGGTAGCATTGGCAGCAACTCTGCTTGCCACAGCAGATATTTTGGTGCTGGATGAGCCGACTAACCATCTTGATCGCTGGATGACGGCATGGCTTGAGGATTATCTTAAAAAATATAAGGGCTCCCTTGTAATGGTAACACATGACAGATATTTTCTGGACAGGGTGTGTAACGGAATACTGGAGATTGACAGAGCTAAGGTATACAGCTATCAGACTAATTATGAGGGATTTTTGGAGCTTAAGGCGCAGCGTGAGGAGATGGCGGATTCTTCTGAGAAGAAGCGTAAGAATATACTTAGAAGAGAGCTGGAATGGATAAAAAGAGGTGCTAAGGCACGTTCAACCAAGCAGAAGGCAAGAATTGAACGTTTTGAGGAGCTAAGCTCCATTAAGAATGAGAAGGCTGCTCAGTCAGCAGAATTTACCTCTGTGTATACCAGAATGGGTAAGAAGACCATTGAGATTAATAATATATCAAAGGGCTACGAGGGCAGAAGGCTTATCAATGATTTTACGCATATTTTCTTAAAGGGAGAGGCTGTCGCGTTCGTAGGTAAGAATGGTTGTGGCAAATCCACCCTTATGAATATTATTACAGGAAGGGAAATGCCGGATACAGGCAGTGTGGAGATAGGAGATACCATTAAAATAGGCTATTTTTCGCAGGAAAGCAGCGAGCTTAATCCTAACCAGAGAGTGATTGACTGTATTAAGGATGTGGCTGAATATGTAAAAACGCCGGATGGAAGTGTATCTGCTTCGGTTATGCTTGAGAGATTTTTATTTGATGCTACATTACAGTATTCCTTAATTGGTTCACTTTCAGGTGGAGAAAAAAGAAGATTATTTCTTATTAAGGTGTTAATGGGGGCCCCTAATGTGCTTATTCTGGACGAGCCTACCAACGACCTTGATATTCAGACACTTTCAATTCTCGAGGACTATCTTGAGGATTTTGAGGGAATAACCATAATTGTCAGCCACGACAGATATTTTCTTGACAGGGCTGCTGACAGAATATTTGTATTTGATGGTAGTGGAAATATTACAGAGGATGTATATCAGGATGCGGACAGCATATTAGAGTCTGCCACCAGACAGGAGCCTGTTACTTCCGCTAAGAAGACAGAAGAAAAGGCAACATGGGATAAGGGGGCAAAGGCACTTAAGTTTTCCTATAAGGAACAAAAGGAATATGATACTATTGAGGATGATATTGCCGCTTTAGAGGATAAGCTGGTGCAGCTGGATGCAGATATGAGTAAGTGTGTAACAGATTTTGTTAAGCTTAATGCACTTACCAAGGAAAAAGAAGAAACGGAAAAGCAGCTTGAATATAAAATGGAGCGTTGGGAATACCTGACGGAGCTTGCAGAGCGTATTGAGACTGAAAGAGCAGGCAGAAAATAATCGGAAAGCAGAGGGTGCCTATGAAGACATCTACAACTATAAAAATAAAAAAGGCAGAATATGTAAGACTTGGAACAAACAGAGTTGATAACGGATGGCAGTTTGGTATACCTTATGACTTACAGGAGCTATGTATTAATTTGAAAAGCAATAAGGGAAAACAGCAGATTAAGGTTTCGTCAGAATATAAGTATGGAAATGTTTTTTCATTTATACTTGAGGAAAATCTAGAGAGCTTTAGTTATAGTATTGGAAGTGATAATGCTGCTGACCCGTATGCAAAAAGCTACAGATATACCGGCAGCAGTAAGGACAGCTTTGGGGAACCAAGGCAGGAGCTGGAAAGTGTTCTTGTGCAGGAGGAATATGACTGGCAGGAGGATGTACGCCCTGATATCAGTACAAAGGATATGATTATATATAAGCTTCATGTAAGAGGATTTACAAAGGCAGAGACAGATGGGGCAGGAACCTTTAAGGCATTAGAAAAAAAGGCAGAATATATTAAGGGGCTTGGTATTAGCTCTGTGATGCTTATGCCGGCGTATGAGTTTCATGAGATGCCAATTATTGTAAAGGACAGATATAGCGTAAATTATTCGCCTCTTAATAAGGTTAATTACTGGGGTTATACAGGGGGGTATTATTTTGCACCTAAGAGAGCATATGCTTCATCGGATGATGTACTGGCTGAATTTAAGGATATGGTAAAAGCATATCACAAGCTGGGAATAGAGATTATTATGGAATTTTTCTTTCCTGATAATGTATCTGTACAGCTTATGCTGGAGGTTTTAAGATACTGGCATATAAACAATCATGTGGATGGATTCAGGCTGATATGCAGTAACGGAGCATTGTATGCAGCGCAGACTGATATGGCGCTTATGGGCTGCAAGCTGATAGGCAGGGATTTTGGAGGAGCAGAGTATAATAATGGCTCAATGAATTTAAGCTGTAATAAAAAAAGGCTTATATGGTATGATGATGGTTTTATGGAGGCAGGAAGACATCTTCTTCGTGGAGATGAGGCCTGGTTGCGCAGTTTTACTGAGAAGATGACAGGCAGAAGAGGAGAATATCCTGTAGTTAATTATATGGCGGACCATGAGGGCATGACCTTAATGGATATGGTAAGCTATGAAAGACGGCATAATGAGGCAAACTGTGAAAATAACCGTGATGGCAGGGTTATTAATATAAGTCAGAATTGTGGTGTTGAGGGTATAACTGACAATCAGGAGATAATTGACAAAAGAATGCGCCTTATAAAAGCTGCATTAGTAATGACCTTGATGTCTTCATCAATACCGCTTATTATGGCGGGGGATGAATTTGGACAAACCCAAA
>JAZQLB010000066.1:0-12982 GCA_045542475.1 Lachnospiraceae bacterium
CATTAAGAAAAATAACGTAATCGTAGTATTCGATGCCTACAGAGTTAAGGGGCATAATACGGAGATTTTTGATTACCACAATATTCATGTGGTATACACTAAAGAAGCCGAGACAGCAGACCAGTTTATTGAGAAATTCGCCCATGAAAACGGCAGAAAATATGATGTAACAGTAGCTACCTCCGATGGTCTGGAGCAGATTATTATCAGAGGTCAGGGTTGTCATCTGCTGTCTGCTAGGGAGCTGTATGACGAGGTTAATCTGGTAAGCAGGCGTGCACAGGAGGAATATTCTGCAAATCAGGTAAAGGAGCGTAATTTTCTTGGTGATTTGGAGGCGTTTAAGGAAATAAAAACAGAAGAAGACGTGTAAAAGCACGGGAGTGAGGATATTTATGAAGTTTAGAAATGTTGATAAAAAAAGTCTTTTTTTAGTTGTGGTGGCGGTAATAGTTATGGGGTTTAGCCTGTCATTTCTTAATCAGACTAATTTTGGAACAGACCCATGTACGGTATTTAATTTAGGCGTTGCGAACAAACTGGGAATGAGTCTTGGTAACTGGCAGGCACTTTTTAACTGTATGCTATTTGTGTTTGTTATTATTTTTGATAAGAAGCAGATTGGCTGGGGAACCTTGGCTAATATGTTTCTTGTAGGCTATAGCTTTGATTTCTTTTCGTGGCTTAACAGTCTGTGGATTCCGGCTGATTTTTATGAAAGTATGATGGTGAGGGTGTTGGTATCAATTCCTGCGTTGTTTGTATTTGTAGTGGCAGCATCCACATATATGGCAGTACAGCTTGGTACGGCACCATATGATGCCATTTCATTTATTATATCAGCGAGACTTCCAAAGGTTCCGTTTAAGGTGGTAAGAATTGCATGGGATCTGACAATTGGAATTCTGGGCTTTTTATTAGGCTCGACCGTGGGTGTAGTGACCTTTGCCATGGCATTTGCGTTGGGACCTGTAATCAGCTGGATAAGAGTTAATGTAATAGAGAAGCTTTTGAAGGTAGAGCATACGGCATTGTAATAAGATAATTTTGGAGGTACATAATGGAAAATAATAGTAAAATGAATGAACTAAAGATACTTGAGGCATATTTTGATACAGAGGGCTTACAGGAATTCCGCAAGCTTATGATGTATTATGAGTGTGCAATGCTTGAGATTAAAACCAAGCTGGACGTGCTTAATACGGAGCTTTCATTAAGAAAAAGCAGAAATCCTTTTGAGTCAATTAAGTGCAGATTAAAATCACCTCAGAGTATTATCGAGAAGCTTAAGCGTAAGAATCTGGATTTTTCAATAGCGAATATCCAGCAGGAATTAAATGATATTGCAGGAATAAGGGTTATCTGCTCTTTCCCTGATGATATCTATAGTCTGGTAAAATATCTGACCCGTCAGGATGATATTACGGTTATTGAGACTAAGGATTATATCAAAAATCCAAAGCCAAATGGCTACAGAAGCTATCATTTAATAATTGAGGTGCCAATTTTTCTTACTAAGGAAAAGAAGCCTATGCGCGTGGAGGTTCAGTTTAGAACCATCGCCATGGATTTCTGGGCAAGCCTTGAGCATAAGCTGAAATACAAAAAAGAAATAGAAAATCCAACTGATATAGCGGAGCAGTTATATTATTGTGCGGAGCTTATTGCACAGCTTGATGCGAGAATGCAGCAGATACGTGAGAAGATTGATAAGAATTCATAGGGAGGAGCACCATGAAATATATAATGGCATTGGATCAGGGGACAACAAGCTCGAGATGTATTATTTATAATAAAGAGGGAAAGGTCTGTTCAGTAGCCCAAAAAGAGCTTACGCAGATTTATCCTAAGGCCGGCTGGATAGAGCATAATCCTATGGAAATCTGGTCATCCCAGTTAGCAGTAGCAATGGAAGCAATGGCAATGGCGGGCTTAAGTGCAGAGGATATAGATTCCATAGGAATAACCAATCAGCGTGAAACAACAATTGTATGGGATGTTAGAACCGGGCTTCCGATATATAACGCCATTGTATGGCAGTGCAGAAGGACGGCAGAACGTATAGACAGAATGAAAGAGGATGGAATGAATGAGCTTGTCAGGGAAAGGACAGGTCTTATTCCTGATGCCTATTTTAGTGCATCAAAAATAGAGTGGATTCTTGATAATGTTGAGAATGCAAGAATAGCTGCAAATGAAGGAAATCTTCTATTCGGGACAGTGGATACATGGCTTATTTGGAAGCTTACTAAGGGAAAGGTTCATGCAACAGATTATACAAATGCATCAAGAACCATGCTTTATGATATTCATAAGCTGTGCTGGGACAAGGAGATACTTAAGTATTTTAATATTCCGGAGTCAATGCTTCCAAAGGTAAGACCTTCAAGTGGAGATTTTGGTATAACGGATAGCACCTTCCTTGGTGGAGAAATTAGAATTGCAGGTGTAGCGGGAGACCAGCAAGCCGCCTTGTTCGGACAATGCTGTTTTGAGCCGGGTGAAGCAAAAAATACTTATGGCACAGGCTGCTTTCTTTTAATGAATACAGGTGAAAGGGCAATTAAATCAGAGCATGGTCTATTAACTACAATTGCAGCGTGTACAAAAGATAAGGTGGAATATGCCCTTGAAGGAAGTGTATTTGTGGCAGGGGCTGCGGTACAATGGCTTCGTGACGGTATGAGACTTTTTAATGATGCAGTTCAGTCAGAAGAATATGCCATGGCTGTATCTGATTCAAATGAAATGTATGTAGTACCGGCATTTACGGGAATGGGTGCACCATATTGGAATCAGTACGCCAGAGGAACAGTAGTCGGAATGACAAGAGGCTGCGAAAAGGAGCATTTTATAAGGGCAACCCTTGAAGCTATTGATTATCAGGTGGCTGATGTTCTTAAGGCTATGGAGAAGGACTCGAAAATTGCACTTAAAGCGCTTAAGGTTGATGGTGGTGCAAGTGCGAATAATTTTCTTATGCAGTTCCAGGCAGATATTCTTAATACTAAGGTTATAAGACCTAAATGGATAGAGACGACCTCTCTTGGCGTGGCGTATCTTGCAGGTCTTGCAACGGGCTATTGGAAGAGTAAGGAAGAGATAAAAAGCAACTGGATACCGGACAGACAGTATGAGGTGGAAATGGATGAAGTTAAGCGTACAAAGCTGTTAAAGGGCTGGGAACGTGCTGTACGCTGTGCATTGCTATGGGCAGAAGAAAAATAAGCTATCTTCTCATTGACTACAATATATTTTTTAGCTTATACTAATTATATTGGCATGTATTTTGTGGATATAGTGCTATATTACAATAACTTTGAGGAAGATAATGATGAGAAAATTAAAATATATATTTTTTACAGCAGCATTTTGTACATTGGCTTTAACAGCTTGTTCAAAAAGCGCAAAGCAGCTTAATAATGAGGGTATTGCCTTTTATAATGCGGGTGAGTATGAGAAGGCAATGGAGGCATTTTCTGATGCAATTGCAAAAGAAGGGGATAATTCAGAGTATTATATGAATCTTGGTATGACATATCTTGAGCTTGAGGATTATGTATCAGCAGAGGAAGCTTTTAATGTGGTTGTAGGTAATGAGCCTGATAGCATTGAGGGATATAGAAACCTTGGTATGGTGCATTATTATTCAGGTAATTATCCACAGGCTGTAGCAGATTTTAAGAAGCTGCTGGAGCATGCCGGAGAGAATTATGACGATATAGTATGTGAGGCATTGCAGTATTATGCTTCCCTGCAGACCTATTATGAGGATTATGCAGGCGCAATTGATAGCTATACTATTCTTATTAATAATGGCTATAATGTATCACAGCAGTATTTCCTAAGAGGAAGCATATATACCTCGCAGGGAATGGAGAATGAAGCGGTTCTTGATTATGAAGAGGCGCTTAAGGAATATGGTAATAACTATGAGATATATTACAACATATATTTTAATTTTATGAATGCAGGATACGCAGACAGAGCCGAGTCATATTTAAAGCGTGCATTAAGTGTTGATGGTGCGGACAACCTTTTAAAGGGTAAGACCTACTATATTTTAGAGGATTATGAGAATGCAAAGAGCTTCTTATCAAAGGCTGTTGATGAGGGGATTACGGAAGCGGAATATCTTCTTGCAATGACCTATGAGAAGCTTGAAAAATATGAAGAGGCAGAAGAGATGTATGCTTCTTATATTAAGAAATGTCCTAACGATGCAAATGTATATAACCAGTACGGAATGTATTTTATGAATAAGGGTGAATATAATACTGCTCTTGAATACTTCCAGAAGGGAATTGCGTTAGCTGGTGAAGGAGGAGTGCAGGAGCTTTTATTTAATGAAGCCTGCTGCTATGAGTATCTGAATATGTATTCAGTAGCATTCTCAAAATTTCAGGAGTATTTAAAGCTATATCCTGATGACGAGGCTGCTCAGCATGAATTTGATTTTTTAAGTACAAGATAGAGCTTTAGAGGGGTGTTAGAATGATTGAAACAAAGGAAATTGAAGAAAAGGTTATTCTGGTTGCAGTCAGTACCTCGGATAATGATGATACAAGAGAGTCTCTGGATGAGCTGTCAGAGCTTGTAAAGACAGCTGGAGCCACAACTGTGGGCTATGTAATACAGAACAGAGAGTCTGTGCATCCGGGAACATATATCGGAAAAGGCAAAATCGATGAGGTAAGGGAGCTTGCCTTAGAACTTGAAGCAACAGGTATCGTATGTGATGACGAATTATCACCTGCCCAGATGAAGAATCTGGAGGATGAACTTCAGATTAAGGTTATGGACAGAACACTGATTATCCTTGATATTTTTGCAGCAAGAGCTACAACAAGAGAGGGTAAGATTCAGGTTGAGCTTGCCCAGCTTAAATATCGTTCTGCAAGACTTGTAGGGCTTAGAAGCTCATTATCAAGACTTGGTGGTGGAATAGGAACAAGAGGTCCGGGTGAGAAGAAGCTGGAGATGGACAGACGACTTATCAAGGATAGAATTGCACTGCTTAGCCGTGAGCTTGAGGATATTAAGAGCCATAGAGAACTGGCAAGGACACAGCGTAAGAAGAATGTTATACCAGTAGCTGCTATTGTGGGCTATACTAATGCAGGTAAGTCGACTCTGCTTAATAAGCTTACAGATGCAGGTGTATTGGCAGAGGATAAGCTGTTTGCCACGCTGGACCCAACCACTAGAAATATTACTTTGGATAGCGGACAGAATCTGCTGCTGACAGATACGGTTGGTTTCATTAGAAAGCTGCCGCATCATCTTATAGAGGCTTTTAAGAGTACTCTTGAGGAAGCAAAATATGCAGATATGATTATTCATGTGGCGGATGCCTCTAATCCACAGGTAGATATACAGATGCATGTAGTATATTCCACATTGGCTGATTTAGGTGTGGGTGATAAACCGATAGTTACCCTGTTTAACAAGCAGGACCGATTAGAGGAACGTCCGGTGCTTAAGGATTTTAAGGCGGATAAGACTATATGTGCATCAGCAAAAACAGGTGAAGGGCTTGATGAGCTTAAAAATACACTTGAAGAGATTTTAAGAAACCAGAAGATTTACATTGAAAAATGCTATCCGTATGATCAGGCAGGAAAGATTCAGATAATCAGAAAGTACGGACAACTTCTCAGTGAGGATTATACTGAAGGCGGTATAATGGTTAAGGCATATGTGCCTGTTGAAGTATTTGATAGTGTTAATGTGTAGACAGAGGATAGAAATATGAATTTAATTGCAGCAGTAGACAGTAATTGGGCAATAGGCTATAAAAATCAGCTTCTCGTAAGAATACCACATGACCAGAAGTGGTTTCAATCTGTAACTATGGGCAAGGTAATAGTGTTAGGTCGTAAGACCTTAGAGACCTTTCCTAATGGTGTACCTCTTGCAGGGCGCACCAATATAATTCTTACAGGTGATAAGACTCTTAAGGTCAGAGGGGCGATAGTAGTTCACAGCATGGAGGAACTTTTAGCGGAGCTTAAGAAATATAACAGCGAGGATGTATATGTAGTTGGTGGTGAGATGGTATATAACCAGCTGCTTGATATGTGCAATACAGCATATATAACAAAGATTGACTATGTATATGAGGCTGACAGGCATTTTCCTAATCTGGATGAAAAAGAGAATTGGGAGCTTGCAGAGGAAAGCGAAGAGCAGACTTATTTTGATTTGGAATATACTTTTAGGAAGTATGTAAGAAACAATTAATAGCTTTATTAGAATGAAGTAATGACCTTGTAATATGGTTATTGCTTCATTTTTTTGAACCTTTTATGCATAGCTTCATAGAATATACTATATCAAAAAACAGGTTGGTTGAAATATGGTTGTAGTTATAGATCCTGGTCATGGCGGCTCGGATCCTGGGGCAGTATACAGTGGCCGTCAGGAAAAGGATGATGTATTAATGCTTGCAAAAGAGGTTGGAAGAATATTAGAGGCAAGGGGAATAGAGGTTGTATATACCAGAAATAATGATATATACGAAACACCATTTAAAAAGGCACAGGATGCAAATAGTGCTAATGCGGATTATTTCATTTCCTTCCATAGAAATTCAAGTGAGTATCCTAACCAGTATTCCGGTGCAGAGGTTCTTGTGTATGATGAAAGCGGAGTAAAGTCTGCACTTGCAAATAATATTCTTACAGGAATGGAGGAGGCAGGTTTTAAAAATCTGGGTATTGATGAACGCAAGGATTTGGTAGTGCTTAGACGAACAAGAATGCCGGCAGTACTTGTTGAAGCAGGCTTTATTAACAATGAAGAGGATAACAGAATCTTTGATGAGAATTTTGATATGCTTGCACAGGGGATTGCTGATGGAATACTTAATACATTAGGTTTTGCATCAGGGGCGGACAATATGGCAATGCAGTATGAGCAGACAGACCCGTCTGATGGAGAAAATGTGCGTTATAACAATGGTCAGTGTAATTGTCCGAATGTGCTTTACAGAGTTCAGGTGGGAGCCTTCCGCAACAGGGATTCAGCGGACAGAATGCTTAATTCGTTGCTTATTGAGGAATTTCCGGCTTTTATTGTGTATGATGATGGTCTCTATAAGGTGCAGGTTGGTGCATACAGAAATCTGTCAAATGCCATTGCCATGGAAAACAAGCTTAGACAGTACAGATATAATACCTATATAACCACATAAGTCTTGTTCACAATAGGGCTTTTGTGATATGATTATAATAATTGTTTAAAGGCTATTGAGAAAAAATTGTTACCGGAGGAAATGTGGATATGACCGGGATATACCAGGAATGCTAAAAAGGATGTTAAAACATATTCCAGTCATATCGGCGTTTCTGTTTGGTATCAATATTTCAGTAATTAGTGTTTAATAATAACTATATAGTCATCACAGAAAGGATATTCATGCAGAACAAGAATATGTTAGAAAATGGAGATAGGACGGAGAGTGTGCAGCCGCATAAGAGGCGTGAGAGATATAAGGGGACACATCCGAGAAAGTTTAGTGAGAAGTATAAGGAGCATAATCCTGAGAAATATGCAGATACAATAGAAAAGGTTATAAAAAAGGGCAGTACGCCTGCAGGAATGCATATTTCCATATGTGTTAAGGAGATTCTTGAGTTTCTACAGATTAAGCCGGGACAAAAGGGGCTGGATGCTACATTAGGTTATGGTGGACATACCCTGCAAATGTTAAAATGTCTTGAAGGACAGGGACATATGTATGCTTTGGATATTGACCCTATCGAGAGTGTTAAGACAAAGGCAAGACTGGAAGCCCTTGGATATGGAGAAGACATACTTACAATAAAAAATATCAATTTTGCAGATGTGGATACCCTAAAAATTGAAGCAGGGGCTTTTGATTTTGTACTGGCAGATTTGGGAGTATCGTCAATGCAGATTGATAATCCGGAAAGAGGTTTTTCATATAAGGTGGATGGGCCGTTGGATTTAAGACTTAATCCGCATAAGGGGATTTCAGCAGCGGAGAGATTAAGGGAGCTATCACCTGAGGAGCTTGAGGGAATGCTTTGGGAGAATTCGGACGAGCCTTATGCAAAGCAGCTTGCCAAGGCGATAATGCTGGAATTCAAGAAGGGAAAAAGAATTGATACTACAACAAGACTTAAAGAGGTTATAGAAAATACCCTTTCCTTTGTACCGGAGGCAGAGCGTAAGGAAACTGTTAAAAAGACCTGCCAGAGGGTATTTCAGGCTCTTAGAATAGACGTGAACAGCGAATTTGAGGTGCTGGATGCATTTCTTAGCAAGCTGCCGGACATGCTCGCACCGGGAGCGAGAGTTGCAATACTCACCTTCCATTCAGGAGAGGACAGGATGGTTAAGAAATATTTTAAGATGCAGAAGAAGGCGGGTATATATAGTGAGGTGGCAGATGAGGTAATCAGGCCATCAGCAGAGGAGTGTAATATTAATCCAAGGGCACGTTCAACAAAAATGCGTTGGGCAATTAAGGCATAAGGGGGATATATGGCAGCTAAGTTTTATGCGGTAAAAAAAGGAAAAACGCCGGGGATATACAGAACATGGGATGAGTGTAAGGCAATGACAGATGGAGTGCCAGGTGCTGTATTTAAGAGCTTTCCCACACTTGAGGAGGCGCAGGCATTTATAGGTGGACAAGCGGTTTCAACAGTCAGAAAAACACCAGCCAAGGTCGATACACAGATAGTTATACAGCCTGAAGTTTTGGATGGAAACTACGCTTTTGTGGATGGTTCCTATAATGTAGCAACAAAGGTTTACGGATACGGTGGATTTCTTATACATAACGGACAAAAGGAGATACTGCAGGGAGCCGGAAATGATGAAGAAATGGCATCAATGAGGAATGTGGCTGGTGAGATTCTGGGAAGCACTGCGGCAATTAAGAAAGCTATAGAACTGGGACTTAAGGATATCACAATATATTACGATTATATGGGAATCGAACTGTGGGCAACCGGTGCATGGAAACGAAATAAAGCAGGTACAATTGCATATTACGATTATATTAATTCCATAAAAAATCTGATAAATATTAAATTTGTAAAGGTAAAAGGTCACTCTGGAATAGAAGGAAATGAAGAGGCTGACAGATTGGCAAAACAGGCAGTAGGAATTTAGCTTGTAAATTTAAAAAAGCTGTGGTAAAATGGTACTATTAATATAAGGAGGATGTCGGATGAATATTATTGTACAGTGTTGTGGACTGACTATGTTGTTTGTTATTCTGTATTTGTACATGGTTCAGCGTAAGCTTAATTTTAGATCAAGCAGAACTTTTATGGGCATCTGGAGTATTATAGTACTTTCACTTTTTCTTGATATTTATGTATTATATTTGTTGGCAAATGCTGATAAATATGATGCCTGTTATATTTGTGATATATTTAAGTGGCATTTGGCTTCTTATGTGTGGACTGCCCTTTACGGACTTATGTATGTATTGCTGGATGCCTATAAGAATAAGCATAAGCATTATATAATAAGAACTATATCAGTTATAACCGCTATTGTTGTGACAGCAATAATCAAGTTTCTTGATATGAGATTATTGGATGCCAGTGAAGGAAAGGGCAATGTTGCCGGTCCATCAGTTATTTTTTCGTACATAAGTGCTTTTTGTGTAATGAATGCAATTGTTATTGTTCTTTGGCGTAAGAAGGACAGCATTAAGCCGCAGAGAAGTGAGTGTGTCAGAGCATGGATAAAATTGTGGTTTGTTGCAGCTATAGGTCAGACGATATCTAAAGATTTTTTGTTTATGGGATTTGCTTCTGCGATTGGAATAATGATTATGTTTATCAAGCTGGAGAATCCTAATAATTATCTGGACAGGGATACAGGGCTTTTTAATATTAGTGCCTTTTCAACCTATATGAGACAGGCATATATGCTTAAGAAGAATTATTCCATTTTGCAGATAAGATATACCTTTAACTTTAAGGAAAGTATATCCTATGAGACCGAGATTATTATTAATACACAGATAGTAGAGTATGTAAAAAGCTTTAAGGAAGCAATTGTATTTCTTGAATCAGAGAAAGAATTTCTGTTTGTATTCAAAAGTGAAAGATATGCAAGAGAATGCTTTAAAGATATCATGGACAGATTTTCCAAGCCATGGGGGACACAGAGGCTTAGAAAGGCTAATCTTGAATGGCAGTTTATTCCTACAACGGAGCTGCTTGAGCGTGCAGAGGATATTTTACCGGTATTTCAGTATGCTGCCCAGAACAGGAATCATACTGATATGTCCAATGGTATAATAATCGATAATGATGTCATTAAGGAGATGTATGAAGAGAAAGCCATTGAGGCACAGATTATTAAGGCTTTAGATGAGAACAGGGTAGAGGTGTTCTACCAGCCTATATATTCTGTAAAGGATAAGTCATATACCTCGGCAGAGGCTTTGGTTCGTATACGTGATGAGAACGGTAATATTGTCAGTCCGGGCAGCTTTATTCATGTGGCAGAGAAGAAGGGACTTATAATTGGACTGGGTGAAGAGGTTTTTAGGCAGGTATGTAAGTTTATCGCAGAATATAAGCCACAGGAATATGGTATTGAATATATAGAGGTTAATTTATCTGTGATTCAATGTGCATATGAGCATCTTGCAGAGGATTTTCTTGAGATTCTCAAGAAGTATGATATTGACCCTAAATTAATTATACTTGAGATTACTGAGACGGCATCGGTAAGAGAAAAGAATATATTATTAAATAACATGAAAAAATTAAGAGAGATTGGAATAAGATTTGCGTTAGATGATTTTGGTACAGGACAGTCTAATCTTAATTATATCGTTGAGATGCCGGTGGATGTTGTTAAGTTTGATAATACTATGATTAAGGCATACTTTGATAATGGCACAGCCAAGTATGTAATGGATGCGGCTATGCACATGATACAGGGTATGGAGTTACAGATTGTATCAGAGGGTATTGAGAAGAAAGAGCAGTACAAAACAATGGAAGCTTTGGGTATTGATTATATACAGGGATATTATTTTTCAAAGCCGGTTGAGAAGAGTGCATTTATTGAGCTGATTAAACAGGGACAGTAATTATATGGCTAGCTTGATGACAGAAATATATTGACTATATCGGGAGGTGGTTTGATGAATGGTGAAATACAGATTTGTGGAATTACAATATTATTCGTAATTTTATATCTTTATGTTACACAGCGCAGGTTACCACTTAGGTCCATTAAGACCTTTATGGGAATATGGGTTATCGTACTTATATCACTTTTATTAGACTTATATTCTATATATTTATTGGACAATTTTGATAGATATAATGAAGGCTTTGTTGTAAATATCTTTAAGCTGCATATTGTAACTACTGCATGGATTACAATATATGGTCTTATGTTTGTGCTTATAGATATACTGATTGGCAAAACAGGGCGCACGATTATAAGAGTAATGTTTGTTGTTCTGGTTGCTATTTCAACAATAGGTACTATGTTATGCGATTTGAGAATTATTATTAATAGCGATGGAGCCCAGACTGTTCGTGGAAATGTATTGATTTTTACATATGGTTTTTCTATTGCCATGATGATATGCATCGCCATAGTCTTAAATGTTAAGAAGAAAATACTTAACCCGACTAAGAGGTATGTTATCGGAGTTTGGGTGTTAATGTGGGTTGTGGCAGCTGTTGGTCAGACAATATTCCAAGGTTATATCCTATTCAGCTTTGCCAGTGCTGTTGGTGTAATGGTTATATTTATGAAGCTGGAGAATCCTGACAACTATATTGAAAAGGAAACAGGATTGTTTAACAGTAATGCCTTTACCAGATATACCAAGCAGCTGTATGCACTTAAAAAAACTGCTTCAATGATGTTAATCAAGTATGATTTTAACTATAAGGAAAGTATTTCATATGAGACGGAGATTATAATTAACAAGCAGATAGTTGATTTTATTAAATCTATGGGTGTTCTGGCATTCAAGGAGTCTGATAGAGAATTTATTTTTGTATTTAAGGATGTTAAAACTGCACAGGACTGTCATGGCAAGGTTATTGAGCGTTTTAAAGAGCCTTGGGGTGAAAAGCATCTTAGAAAGACAATTCTTGAATGGTATTTTATTCCAAATACAGAGATGATTTCCCGTGCTGAGGATGTGCTGGGAATATTCCAGTATGCTACACAGAATCATAATAGTGCCGATTTGGCAAACGGCTTTATTATTGATAATGATGTAATTAAAGCAATGTATGAGGAAATGGAAGTAGAGAACCAGATAATAAAGGCGCTGGACGAGAAGAGGGTTGAGGTATTTTATCAGCCTATATATTCAGTTAAGGAAAAGACATATACTACCGCAGAGGCCTTGGTTAGAATACGAGAGGTTGATGGAAGCATTGTACAGCCCGGCAGGTTTATTCATATTGCTGAGAAAAAGGGTATTATTATAACTTTGGGTGAAGTAGTATTTGAAGAGGTATGTAAGTTTATTTCAGAGTACAGGCCTTATGAATATGGTATTGAATACATAGAGGTCAATTTATCTGTTGTTCAATGTGTATATGATCATCTTGCAGATGATTTCATTGAGATACTTCAGAGGTATAATGTTGATCCGAAGCGAATTATACTTGAGATTACTGAGACTGCCTCTGTAAGAGAAAAGGTAATCCTTCTTAATAATATGGAGAAATTAAGGAAGTACGGAATACGTTTTGCACTTGATGATTTCGGAACGGGACAGTCTAATCTCAATTATATTGTTGAGATGCCGGTAGATGTAGTTAAGTTTGATAATTCCATGACTAAGGCATACTTTGAGGATGGAACAGCTAAATATGTAATGGATGCAGCCATGCATATGATTCAAGGTATGGAGCTTCAGATTGTATCCGAGGGTATCGAGGAAAAGGAGCAGTATCAGACAATGGAAAAGCTGGGAATAGATTATATTCAGGGCTACTATTTC
>JAZQLB010000067.1:0-3060 GCA_045542475.1 Lachnospiraceae bacterium
AGCGTGGGAGCTTAGTTGTTAAAAAGGGCTATTTTAAAGTAGCGTACAAAAATCGCACAAATATAGATGCGCAAACTACGGAAACGCGCTTGCAAACTAACATTTAACTTCGTCTATATTGCCATTTCAGCAAAGGCTTCATGGCAAAGACTCCGTAAAACGTGGATTTTGCAAGTCGCTAAGGACGCAGTTAAAATGTTTGCTTATTCTATATTTGTGCGATTTTGTTCCGCTTTAAACATCCCCTTTTAACAACTACCTCCTTCTTTGTAATAAAGTTTTGGACAAGAAAGTTTTCATATGATATACTACTATGGGCAATTAAGATGTATCATAGGAGGAATAATATGGCAGGAATAGACCAGAGTAAAATCAGGAATTTTTGCATTATTGCGCATATAGATCATGGTAAGTCTACCTTGGCAGACAGAATTATTGAGATGACCGGACTTCTTACCAGCAGGGAAATGCAGGCACAGGTCCTTGATAACATGGATCTTGAGAGAGAACGTGGTATCACTATTAAGGCACAGACGGTTCGTGTTGTATATAAGGCAGAGGATGGAGAGGAGTATATTTTTAATCTTATTGATACTCCGGGACACGTGGATTTTAATTATGAGGTATCACGAAGCCTTGCAGCCTGTGATGGTGCTATCTTAGTAGTAGATGCGGCACAGGGAATTGAGGCACAGACTCTTGCCAATGTATATCTGGCACTTGACCATAACCTTGATGTTGTACCGGTTATTAATAAAATAGACCTTCCAAGTGCAGAGCCACAGAGGGTAATTGATGAGATTGAGGATGTAATTGGAATTGAGGCACAGGATGCACCGCTTATTTCTGCTAAGAACGGCATTAATATAGAGCAGGTTTTAGAGGCTGTTGTTAATCAGGTTCCGGCACCGGGAGGCTCTAAGGATAATCCTTTGTCAGCACTTATATTTGACTCGGTATATGACCCATACAAGGGCGTTATTATTTTCTGTAGAATTAAAGAGGGTACCGTTAAAAAGGGTACTAAGATAAAAATGATGGCAACCGGAGCACAGTTTGATACTGTGGAGGTTGGTTATTTCGGAGCAGGACAGTTTATTCCTTGTGATGAGCTGTCGGCAGGCATGGTTGGTTATATTACAGCCAGCATTAAGAATGTACGTGATACCCGTGTGGGTGATACGGTTACTGATGCGGACAGACCATGTGCAGAACCGCTTCCGGGCTATAAAAAGGTTAATCCGATGGTATATTGTGGTATGTATCCGGCGGATGGAGCACATTATTCAGATTTAAGGGATGCCCTTGAGAAGCTCCAGCTTAATGATGCGGCATTACAGTATGAGCCGGAGACCTCGGTGGCGTTGGGCTTTGGTTTCAGATGTGGTTTCCTTGGGCTTTTACATCTGGAAATAATTCAGGAGAGACTGGAAAGAGAATATAATCTTGACCTTGTAACTACAGCTCCAGGCGTTATTTATAAGGTATATAAAACAGACGGAACCATGATTGAGCTTACCAATCCGTCTAATTTACCTGATCCGTCAGAGATTGATTATATGGAGGAGCCTGTTGTATCAGCAGAAATTATGGTTACAACAGATTATATCGGTTCCATTATGGAGCTTTGTCAGCAGAGAAGAGGTGTATACCTTGGAATGGAATACATGGAGACTACAAGAGCACTTCTTAAGTACGAGCTTCCGTTAAATGAGATTATTTATGATTTCTTTGATGCATTAAAATCACGCTCAAGAGGTTATGCTTCCTTTGATTATGAGCTTAAGGGCTATGTTCGTTCTAAGCTTTGTAAGTTAGACATTTTGGTTAATAAGGAAGAGGTTGATGCCCTTTCATTTATTGTACATGCAGAGAGTGCGGCTGAGCGTGGAAGAAAGATGTGTGAGAAGCTTAAGGATGAGATTCCAAGACATCTCTTTGAGATTCCGATTCAGGCAGCCATCGGAGGCAGAATTGTGGCAAGAGAAACCGTTAAGGCAATGAGAAAGGACGTTCTTGCCAAGTGCTATGGCGGTGATATTTCACGTAAGAAGAAGCTGCTTGAGAAGCAGAAGGAAGGTAAAAAGAGAATGCGCCAGTTTGGTAATGTGGAGATACCACAGAATGCTTTTATGGCGGTGCTTAAGTTAGACAACGAATAGAGCATGAAAAGAATTTCTAGTGTGGTAAAGTACACCACATAAGAAATTCTACGGTTTCATGCCGGAAGAATGTGCGGAGCACATTCTTCTGCGAAAAGAAAACAGCGTTTAAAATAGACGGAGGAATAGAAATGGATTACGCAAAATTAGCAGAGCTTTTATTTTCTGATATTGATAAGACACCGGAGTATTGGGAGAACCGTTTTCCGGAGAGAGATTTACCAAAGGGGGCACAGGTAACAAGACTTGCGCCAAGCCCAACAGGCTTTATTCACCTTGGTAATCTCTATGGTGCGCTGGCTGATGAGAGAATCGCACATCAGAGCGGCGGTAAGTTCTATCTTCGTATTGAGGATACAGATATGAAGAGAGAGGTTGAGGGTGCTGTTGATATTATTATTAACGTGCTCAGATACTTTGATATTGAGTTTGATGAGGGTGCAGGAATTGATAACCCTGAGATTAATAAGTACGAGCCATATTTCCAGAGACAGAGAGCTAAGATTTATCAGACATATGTTAAGGATTTGGTTAAGCAGGGGCTTGCTTATCCATGCTTCTGTACAGAGGATGAGCTTACAGCCATTAAGGAAGAGCAGATGAAGCATGATATCCTTACAGGCTATCATACCAAGTGGGCTAAGTGCCGTGACCTCTCATATGAGGAGATTGAGGCTAATATTAAGGCAGGTAAGCCATATGTTATGAGACTTCGTTCACAGGGCGTTGAAGGAAACGAGGTTAAGTTTACTGATACAATTAAGGGTGAGATTTCATTCCCAGAGAATATTCAGGATGTTATTATCCTTAAGTCTGATGGTATTCCAACATACCATTTTGCACATGCAGTAGATGACCACCTTATGAGAACAACTCTCGTTATCAGAGGTGAGGAGTG
>JAZQLB010000068.1:0-3499 GCA_045542475.1 Lachnospiraceae bacterium
ACTTACTCCGTGAAGTACAGCGAGTATATCGTCTTCAGGGTGTTGATATCAACGATAAGCACATTGAGGTTATCGTTAGACAGATGCTTAAGAAGATTAGAGTTGAGACTCAGGGTGATTCAGAGTTCTTACCGGGTATGACCGCAGATACTCTTGAATTCAATGAGGTTAATGAAAGACTCGAGGCAGAGGGCAAGGAGCCTGCAACAGCGACTCAGATATTACTTGGTATCACCAAGTCATCTCTTGCTACTAACTCATTCCTTTCAGCTGCTTCATTCCAGGAGACAACTAAGGTTCTTACCGAAGCTGCTATTAACGGCAAGGTAGACCCACTTATCGGTCTTAAGGAAAATGTAATTATCGGTAAGCTTATCCCAGCTGGTACAGGTATGAAGAGATACCGTTCAGTAAAGCTTACATCAGATATGGAAGAGGCTGTAGAAACAGTAAATGACGAAGAATTAGTTTTTGCTGAAGAAACAGATGCTGAATAATATTACTAATAATTTAAAGGGCGAAGTTGCTTGCGACTTCGTCCTTTTATCTTGTAGTGGGAATTCTTTATTGTAGATTATTAGCGACGGTTTTGAGGCGGAGGCAAGATTTTCTAGGTGCCTTGAGGGGCGTGGGCTGGGTTAGGGGGATTTGTGGCTACAATGTACGTGAATAAGTATTCCTAATATCTCGCATTTAGGGTTTCGTTGCTGGACGCAGCCGGGGCAAAATCGCCATCCTGGTTCGTTGCCCCTGTTTTGCCCGTCCATGGGCAAAATACTGTTGGATGTGGAGGCGAGATATAAGGAATACTAATTGACTCCCCTGGTCACCACAAATCCCCCTAACCCAGTCCACGCCCCTCAAGGCACCAAGAAAATCTAGCCTCCGCCGCGGAAAAACATCGCTAATAGGCTGCAATTTAGAATCACAGGCTACAAGGTAAAAGAGGCTCATTTTATAAGGAAGCGGCCACGTAAAAGATTCTATTAAAAGTATGCATTTCTTCTATAAAAATAATTTTTCTATACGAATAACTAATTACCTCCGGGTGGAATTAATCATAACGCCTGCATATGTTTTTTGTGTACGTAGAGGTAGAGAAGGGGGGAGGGGGCTTGTCGGTGGGAGCATTGCGGAGGATATTAGATTTTCTTAGTGCTTTGCCTATGCAAAAACCTAGTGATTGCCGACAGGACGTCTGCAAAGGCGAGGGGCGCTCATGGATGATGCCTCTGAGCCGTTCACGGACGGTTGAATAAACCCTCATTGCAAAGCTCTTAGAAAATCTTATATCCGCAGCATCAGCCACACCAACAAGCCCATCCTCCCCACCGCCCATCACGGGGCGAACTCAACAAAAAATCATAAAAAAGTTATTGACATCCCGAAAATTTATTGTTATTCTATATAAGCACGCGTAAAAACGTATTTTTTTGTGTGCAAAAATGACTTTCGAGATGAAAGCAACCAAGAAACATATTCTAATCAGGAGGTGAAAAAGAATGCCTACATTTAATCAGTTAGTTAAGAAAGGTAGACAGACATCAGTTAAGAAGTCAACTGCTCCAGCTCTTTTAAAGAGTTACAACTCATTACAGAAGAAGAGTGTTGATGCAGCTGCTCCACAGAAGAGAGGTGTTTGTACAGCAGTTAAGACTGCTACACCTAAGAAGCCTAACTCAGCTCTTAGAAAGATTGCCAGAGTTCGTCTTTCAAACGGAATCGAAGTAACAAGCTACATTCCAGGTGAAGGCCACAATCTTCAGGAGCATAGCGTAGTTCTTATCAGAGGTGGTAGAGTAAAGGACCTTCCAGGTACAAGATATCACATCGTAAGAGGTACTCTCGATACAGCAGGCGTTGCCAAGAGAAGACAGGCACGTTCTAAGTATGGTGCTAAGAGACCTAAAGACGCTAAATAAGACAATTGTTTATAAGTAAGTGCGGGATTAGAATATTGTTCCTGTAGGTTGCAGGTTTGATAGATATACCAGCACGGACACATAGACGAATGTGAGTACCGATGAATTAATTTATTTTTAAGGAGGGAAGAATCGTGCCACGTAAAGGACATAATCAGAAGAGAGAAGTATTAGCAGATCCATTATACAACAATAAAGTGGTTACTAAGCTTATCAACAACATTATGTTAGATGGTAAGAAGGGCGTAGCTCAGAAGATTGTTTATGGTGCATTTGCAAAGGTTGAAGCTAAGACTGGCAAGCCAGCTTTAGAGGTATTCGACGAGGCTATGAATAACGTAATGCCATTACTTGAGGTAAAGGCTAGACGTATCGGTGGTGCCACATATCAGGTACCTATCGAGGTTAGAGCTGACAGAAGACAGACATTAGGTCTTCGTTGGTTAACAATGTTCTCACGTAAGAGAGGCGAGAAGACTATGGAAGACAGACTCGCTGGTGAGATTATGGATGCAGCAAACAACACAGGTGCATCTGTAAAGAGAAAAGAAGATATGCACAAGAATGCAGAAGCAAACAAGGCTTTTGCTCATTACAGATTCTAATTAGGAGGGCAAAGCGTTGGCTGGAAGAGAATATCCATTAGAGAGAACCAGAAATATCGGTATTATGGCTCATATTGATGCTGGTAAGACAACAACAACAGAGCGTATTCTTTACTATACCGGTGTTAACTATAAGATTGGTGATACTCATGAAGGTACTGCTACCATGGACTGGATGGAGCAGGAGCAGGAGAGAGGTATCACAATTACTTCAGCTGCTACAACTTGCCACTGGACATTACAGAAGGAGACTAAGGTTGCTCCAGGTGCTTTAGAGCATCGTATCAACATCATTGATACTCCTGGACACGTAGACTTCACAGTTGAGGTTGAGCGTTCACTTCGTGTACTTGACGGTGCAGTTGGTGTTTTCTGTGCAAAGGGTGGTGTAGAGCCACAGTCAGAGAACGTATGGCGTCAGGCTGACACATATAATGTACCTAGAATGGCGTTTATCAACAAGATGGACATCTTAGGTGCTAACTTCTACGGTGCAGTAGAGCAGATTAAGACAAGATTAGGTAAGAATGCTATCTGCATTCAGTTACCAATTGGTAAGGAAGACGAGTTTAAGGGTATTATCGACTTATTTGAGATGCAGGCTTATATCTACAATGATGATAAGGGTGATGATATCTCTATCTTTCAAGTGCCAGAGAATATGAAGGATCAGGCAGAGGAATATCGTTTAGAGTTAGTAGAGAAGATCTGCGAGTTAGACGATGACCTTATGATGATGTATTTAGAGGGCGAGGAGCCATCTAATGAGGAATTAAAGAAGGTATTAAGAAAGGCTACATGTGAGTGTCAGGCGATTCCTGTTTGCTGTGGTACAGCTTACAGAAATAAGGGCGTTCAGAAGCTTCTTGATGCTGTTATCGAGTTCATGCCATCTCCAGTTGATATCACACCAATTAAGGGTGTTGAGATGGATGGTAATGAGGTTGTTAGAAAATCATCAGATGGTGAGCC
>JAZQLB010000069.1:0-13518 GCA_045542475.1 Lachnospiraceae bacterium
AAGCCATTACAAGCTCACGCCTTGCTTCAATGCTTCCAAATTCGTGAAAAAGCTCATTTGTTACAAAGGCTTCTCCAATAAGCTCTTTAATTTCTCTTAATTCTGATGCTGATATGTTTTTCACCTTTTCCATAAAGAGCCTCCTGACTGCTTACATTTCCCTACTCACAATCCTATATATCAAATCAATTAAAACAACCTTTCTCGAATACTCATACACCCTCTGCACCTCTTCGCTCCTGCCCACAAGCGGAACTCCCGTGGCAGAATTGTCTGAAACCACCAGCAGGGCAACCGCCGGAATTTCCATCAGCTTCGCAATCGCATAAAAGGTTGATGTCTCCATCTCAATCAAATCCGTGCCAAAACTCTTAATCTCCTCAAGATGCGTATACTCCATTGCAATGGAATCTGTGCAGAATACGGAAGCCTTTTTTATCTCATAGCTACTTTCCTTCGCCAGCCCGACAATTCCATCCACATACTCTTCATCAGGATATATTTTCTCAAAAGGAACATAATCCCTTAGACTGTCCTTTAAATATGTATTAGCCAGCGTTCCAGCCACCGAATAGGACGGCGTACAGATATCACCAATATTAAATTCTGCTTTTAGAGCACCTACCGCACCAATAAATATCAGCTTCTTAAACTGAAGCTCGCCGCAAATCAGTAAGTAGTCAAGCATATTACAGCCGCCTGCTGCCGTCTTTATCCATGCAATTTTGTAATTATCCTTTTCTACCACATAGCCCGTGCAATAGCTCTGCCCACCGGTCTCCGTGATTTTATAGCTTTCATCCCTGATTACCTTATAAGGTGAATAAGATGGTGCTACCACCAAGGCATCATAGACCACATCCTCTGATAAGCCGAAATTCACGTTTGCAAGGTGTTCCATATTATATTTGTGAAGCCTGTCAAGTATCTGCTTAATTTTTGGTGTCATAGTATGCCTCCTTCTGACTGTGTTCCTGTTGCCCGATTATATTCTATTATCTAAGTGAATCCACAAAATCCTTCATTCTATATTTCTGCAATCCGATACAATCCTCAGAATCTATAAACGCTACAAATTCTTCCTTAGTGACCCATTTATAAGCTATGGTCTCACCCGGCTGTAGGATAATGGAATCCTTAGGACAGTCGGTAATACACAAGAAACCATGATAAATGCTGTGTGCTTCGTCTGTAATTACCCTATATAATGGCGTAAGCTCCTTTGCAATCACACCACTTTCCTCTCTAAGCTCTCTTTTGGCTCCCTCAAGAGGTGTCTCACCCTTTAAGGCACTGCCACCTGCTCCAATCTCCCATGCACCAGGAAATAGCTTTTTCGTCCAGTCACGCTGCATTAATAAAATTGTGCCATCCTTATGGCGTACTATAGTCTCGCAGACCATATGGTACACCCCCTCTGGAATTATATCTCCTCTAACTATATCAAAACCCAGCTTCTCTTCATTTCTATCGTAGGCATCCCAGATTTCTTTCATAACCTATCGCCTTTCTATTCCCAATTACTTTCCCTATCTGTCATGGCTCTGACAGCAATTATAAAACTTAACTGTCTTATCTATGTACTCCGCATACAGTCTGCGAATCTCCTCATCCTCTGCCAGAAACAGAAAATCCCAATCCTTAAGCACCGCCAATGCCATATCCTCATCCGAACGCTCTCTTCTGTCCGTATTTTTCTGGGATTCTTCATCAAAATACGGCTTAAAGCCCTCCGGCTGTAAGGCTGTCCATGTTCTAAGTGCCTGCTTTAATACATCTCCTGTATTTAAAAGCTCTGCCCTTTTCTTTGCTGCCTTTATGGCATATTCAATTTTCATAAATAAATACATTGAAAAGTTCGCCGATGTAAAATCAGTATATTTATAATAACCGTATCTTTCAGGAACTACCACTTCATTTATCTGCCCCCAATACTTACAATATACCGGAGAGCTTTCTGAATAAGCCTTAATAAGCTCTATAACCTGTGTAAAATCCTCTCTATTGTTCTCACACTGATATGCATATACCAGTCCGGCTTTTCTCTTGCCATAGAAAATCAACGTATTATCATAGCTTATAAGTATCTCATGCTTCAGCATATCCTTATCCGCTGTATCCTCATAGGTATTTAAAGGCTTTTCCTCAAGCCTGCTTACTGCTACCAAATCCTTTACCATCACTCAATCCCCCTGTATCTGTTTTATTTAACTACTATTATCTTTCTAACTATTCCAACACTCAGCCAGTATTACAATGCCTTGCTCATCAGATACATATCCGCATAAGTTCCATCCTTATACTTCATATCGTTCTTACGCTCGCCATATATCTCAAATCCCACACTCTCATACATCTTAATCGCCGGAATATTAGTAGTCACAACCTCAAGTTCTGCCTGCTCATATCCACAGCCCTTTGCTACCCGAAGAACCTCCTCCATCATCTGCTTACCAATACCTAGTCCGCAGAATTCTTTATAAAGAGCAATGGCAATACCACATCTATGTCTCACACGCAGCTTATTTCCCATACTCATCAAAGAACAATTTCCCACATGCCTTGCATTTCCATCCTCATCAATTATCTCTCCAATAAGCATAAGCTCACGCTCTTCCTCAATCTTCCCGGCAATGAACCCCTCTTCCTTCTGCAAGGTAATAGTAACCTCCTCCGGCTCGTTAAGAAGATTCCTCGACTCCCCAGCCGTAGTCTTAAGATATTCAATAAGAACCTCTGAGTCTTCGACTCTCGCATTCCTGAGAACAACTCTCCTTCCATCCTTTGTCATAATTTCCTTTGGTTCAAATATCATATCTCTTCAACCTCCTTTTAGCTTTCAATCTGGCTTTAACCTGCCGCTTTCATACCATATTTGTGTCCCCTCGCAAGAGCCTTTCTTTAGCTTCCGCCAAGGTGCCTTTTAGAAACTCTTATGCTCCGGGAGGTGGGACTGGGATTAGGTATATATTTAATCCGCCTTGCGGAGAATGCTAGATTTTCTTAGTGCTTTGCAAAGCAAAACCCTAATGATTGCCGGCATGGAAGCCGGCAAAGGCGAGGGGCACCATGGATGGTGCCTCTGAGCCGCTCACGACCTGTTACCACAAACCTCCATGCAAAGCACTTAGAAAATCTTGCATTCGCAGAACGAAGGATTAAATATATACCTAATCCCAGTCCCGCCTCCCGGAGCATTAGAGTTTCTTAAAGGCACCCCCTCCGGAAATAAAGAAAGCCCCTTGCAGAACAATTCTGCAAAGGGCGTATAATCTCTTACCGCGGTACCACCTTCATTAACCCTGTTTATAAAAAGTCTGAATGTGCCACCTATAACCGCTATCATTATGATAAGACTCCTTCAACCGGGTTATCTCCAGATTCTATAACGTGAATCACTCCGTTATCAGCTACTGTTACTTCACCGATACCGCTCAGAAGCTACCTTCCCATCATTCTAAATCCGGAAATGCTCTCAGCAACGTAACCCTACGCTACATCTCCTCTCTGTGGCAAGACTTGATAGTACTCCTCTTCATCATCGCCTTTTTCATATTAGATTAAATATAACCAGCTTAGCACATATTTGTCAAGCTGAAATTAATTTATCCACCTTTAAAATATGATTTATCAGCCAGTTTTGCAGATATTCAAGAAAATCATAAAGATACGCTTCCTGATTATCATCCACATCATTCAAATCCAGCTCATTAAGTTTATCAATAAACTGCTGATGTAAGATCTCCTGCTTCGCAAGTCCCTCATATCCGATTTCACGCATATAATTTTCCTCATCCGCAAAATGCACACGGGTATATTCCTTTAACTCATCCAGAATATCCATAATAGAATCAAACTTATCATGAACTAATTCTGTCTTAATTGTTGAATGAACCTTGCCAATAATATCAAAAAGTTTTTTATGCTCCTCATCAATAAGCTCAATTCCTGTTTTAAAGCTATCGCCAAATACCGGAATTGCCAGCTTAGCCTCCTGCTTAAACTGACCAATCAGAATATCACTGCCTAAGATATGTCCCATCAACCATTTTGATAGGAATTCCAATAATTCCAGCATAATAGTCTTAGCTGAATTATCCGTAACAGCAGAATAAGCATATGAATTCATCTTCTCAACAAACTGTGCATGCTCCTTTTTCTGTCTGTTTATCTCAGGATCATTAATGCTTTCCATGTATGCCTCTTCATGTGCAAAATGCAAAACTGCATACTGCTTCAATTCATTAACTAAAAGTACTGCATCCTCAAGCCTGCCGCCATTATCCTTTAATAATTCATCAGTCCTTTTAATCAACTCAAAAAGCTTTTCATGCTCATTATCAATTTCAGGTACACCAATCATACAATCCTTTGTAAATTCAAACATAGCTTCTACCTCCTGTAAAACACTTAACCCGGTATTACCTTTAATGTTTTTTATCCTTAAACACAAAATACATCAGAATAGCAAAACCTCCTGCCAATCCCAACATTCTGACCCATAGGTTCTCAAAAATTGATTTTTCCTTGATGATTGTTAATGTAATACGTTCTATAGTCTCACCATTCTCGTCAAGTAAATCAAACCAGAATTCGTGACTGCCGCCTTTAAGACCTTCGTAAACAAGCTCTTCCAGCTCACTATGTCTTATAACATTCGCTTCCGTATCCACACCATGCATAATATACTGCACGTATGGGTCCTCGTTTGAGAATTCCAACACTGAAAACAGTAACTGAACCTCTTCAATATCTGATTCAACAGTAACCTGATATTTATTTTCCTCCTCAGATACAGCTACAAGCTCTACAGAAACACCATCTGCCTTAACGCTTCTTAGCATCAGCTTAAAATCAGCCACATTGCTCTCATTCAGACTTTTTTCAATTGAATACACCCTGTCAGTACATGCCAGATATAGAGTTCCGCCCTCCGACAAATAATTATGCCCACCTGGTGTAGTTGGACTTAAAAAGCCTGCATTTTCATCAAAAAAGCTGTACTCAAGAGTATCCGACTCAACACCATCAAATAAATCCTCTAAAGAAATAATATACAAGGCATTCTCACAGACAACATATAAATAATCGTCTACAATATACAATTCCCTGCACACACTTTCCATCAGTTCCTCTGGCAATTCGGTAAACTCAACTATTTTCTTACCATTATAATAGCTTATTCCACTATCCGTAGCTATAAAAAAGCCCTTGTCATGGCAAAGCATATCATTAACATTTTTTGACTCTATACCATAATTCTCATCAATACAAAGCTCCAGTCCGCCATCCTTATAAACATATATTCCGGCACCCTGGCTGCCAAAATAGGTCCTTTCTTCTGTCTGTCGCCCAAAAGCCCCCTTAATCACACAGGTTATTTTCGGATTATACATACCATCCTCAACTGTATATGTGATACACTCACCTGATTTGTCATAAATCACGGCACCACCATCTGTAAGAACATATAATTGACCATCCACAAGCTCCAGACCATTAATCTGCCTGCTTATAAGCTCATCCGAGAGAATTTCGGTAAGCTCACTATCTTCAAAAACATATACACCTTCACCATACACAGCAGCCAATAAGCCATCATTGTAGATAACACAATCAACTACCCTTTTATCAATAAGCGCCTCTGTTATTTCGTTGCTTATTAATTCCTTATTACTCTGGTCTAATATCATTAATTCACTATCCGTAGCCACATACAGATAATTATCCTTTTGTGCTACGGCATTAACGGTATCCATATCAATATCAATCTGTGCAAATTCATCTACAAAATCTGAATTTCTTACAAGTAGTACACCTCTTTTAGATGAGCTTATCCAATAATTCCCCTGATAATCCTTCATCATATCGGTGTATCCGCTTTCAAAATCCTTAAAGGAACACTCCACAAATTCCGCATCAGCAAGAACTTCCTTTGCTGCGTATATAATCGAGCTTGTCAAATCCACCTTTGGCAGCTCATAATATCCCATCCCGTCTTCTGCAAGCACCCATATTCTCTCGCCATTTTCTACAAAGAAATTGTTAATTGCAGAATCTCCTAAAGGAACAACCATACGCAGCTCTTCTTCAAAATCATTATATGCCGAGTATACAATAATCTCGCCATCAGGAGTTCCTATCAGAAAACAACCATTCCAATAAGCGGTTGCTGCTTTTCCCTTAAAGCCTCCATCAACCGTCTTAATAACCTGTCCGTTCTCCATAAAGAAAACTTCACCGTTAATTGTTGTACCTGCTATAAGATTATTATCTCCTGCTGCAAGAGAAGTGGCATAATGTATACCATTATCCATCAAATCACTCACAACATAGCCTTCATTTGGTGCAACTGAATACATATGTCTGATTGTACCCACATATATACGCCCATCTGTACTCTCAGCAATAGACGTAGCATAATTGGAGCCTTTCATTCCGATATCATCGAAATGATGAAATCTTGTTTCCAGATTAACTGCGCCACCATAGGTAGTGGTTGCATACCAGATTGAACCTGACCTTGTAAGTGTCATGTCCGTAACTCCATCAAAGTAATAAAAGCTTCCATACTCTGCAAACTCATTTCCATCAAATGCAACCAGACCCTTATCGGTTCCAATCCATACAATTCCGTCATTTGTCTGCTCAATGGAGCTTACATTATTGGACATAAGTCCATTAGTGGAATTGTATATTACCTGTCCTAATTTGTCCCATTCCAGCTCATCTGCTTTTACATGCATACTGCCAATCAGCAGGGATATGCACAAAACACCAGCTGTCAGCAGGCATTTAATTCTTTTACTCATAAACACCTCAAAAAACTATACATCTATATCATATGATTCCACAATTTCCAACACTTCCTTGGCATACTGTGGATTCTTCTTTACCAAAGAGGTAACATTCTTTTTTGCTTCCTCGATTCTGCTTACATTATATTCAATCTGCTCTCTGAGCTTCTGTCTCTGAACATTAAGCCCATGGCGTATTTCTACCATTTCCTTTGGATTAAACAAGGCTTCTAACTGTCCCTGCCAGATTTCCGCATCATGTACACCAATTCCTGCCAGCAGATTAGTCAGCTGGTCTGTTGCCCTGCCAAGCCTGCCGGTAGTCTTTGAATATCTTTCCCTGTCCTTTTTATCCTCTAAGAACATCTGATAAATATTTGCGAATTCATAAGAATTCTGCACACCATATTTGGCATACTGATATTCTATGGTATTAACAATATTAATATATTTAATCTTAACCTTATTCTGTATTGTTATTGCCCTGTTAAGCTTCTTCTCAGCAAGCTTTAATGTATATACTGCATTACGATTAATTACAAACATCAAAACTACTGCGATTGTCATAATAAACAACACAACCGTAAGTATATAATTATCACCCGATGGTGTCACCTTACCGCTGACTACCAGAAGCACTAATGCCAAAATAACTGCTATGAACACCATTAATGAAAGATTCTTAATATTCCCCTGACGAATTACACTCTGTTCAATGTCTTCGTTAAGTGCGACCTTCTCTGCTTCAAGCATATTAAGGTCCTTTTTCACCATCTGAAAATATTGTTCGTCATTCTGCATTTTCTTAATCGCACCACTCAGCTCATCCTCGTGTGCAAGATAATAATCATATTTTGATGCTGGAAGTCTGGACTTCTTTTTCCTGCTCTCAACTCTCTCATGATTAAGCTTAAACATATCCTCCGCAACCTCGGATATTATCTGCCTTGGCTCGCTTGGAAGTCCCTCGATTTTCTGAATATCATTAAGATATTCCGTAACCGAGGCATATTCCTTTTTTGCCTCGTCTATATAATTGGAAGATTCCAACACCTGTTCACACTGCATTCTGACATACTGGGTTCTTGATACCTTATCAAACATTCTTGAATTAATGTCGGTGCTGCTCTTTTCTCCAAGAATCTCCTGCATATCAAATTCTGCTATATCATATTCCTTCTGTTTTTTCTTCCTACGTCCAAATAAACCCATTGTACTTATATCTCCATTCCAAAGCCGGACTATTTAATAAAATTTTTGTATTCCTCCTGCCAGCCCTTTAAAATCGAATCAAACATATCATAGTAATCACCGACTCTGCCCTCTTCCTTACATGCAAACGCCTCCAAAAGCGGCTCATACTCATCCTGTGATACGGCACCATCCATAAAGGTCTCCAACTCACGCCCTGCCACATACATAAGCTCACTTTCTTCCTCATTCATCGCCTCCGGCTGAGGCATAAGCTGTCTTGCCGTAAAATACATCTTCTGTGATTCTTCACTATGATTTAATTCATATGCCTGATAAAAGCATTTTGAAGCCTCTGAAAAATTAAACATTCTGGCATAGGCAACTCCCATATTATGCCACACGTCACCATAAAAATCATCAGCAAGCTCCTTTGTCTGCTTATCGTATATAATATCCTCATAATTGCTTATGGCACGATTATATCTTCTTGAGGACAAATAGCTGTCCGCTCTCGCCTTAAGTCTTATCCAGACATTCTGCGTATCAAGCTTCTCTATAAGATTCCCCAGATCTTCAATCTCTTTTTCCGAATAGTAATCAACATATCTAAGAATAGTAAGCACCAGCTCTGCAAGCCCTGCTTTTTGCTCCTTTAAGAAGCGCAAATGCTTTGCCAGCTCCGGCTCCTTAATATCACGCTCTATAAAACAGAACAACTCCTCACAAAAGAAATCGCTTCCTACCAGATATATATCATTGTATAGAAAATAGCACATTTCCTCAATTGAATATATATTTGCCGCTATTGCCGCAATATAATATGGCCGTTTTGAATATTCACTTCTGCAAAGTATCATTCCACTCATAGCAACAGCTCCTCATTAATTACTCTTTTGCTACTTTTTACAAACTCTCCAAAGCCCTTATCTGCAATCATTATTCTGCATCTTTTATCATTGGTGAAGATAAGGGACACTGTAATTCTTGTAGTCTTATTCTCCCTCTTTGGAAAATCTGTAAGAGGAATTCTTATCAGCTGCTTTTCCTTCATATCAATTGGTGAAAGGAAAAGCTCCACCTCCTCACAATCATCCACAATAAAATCATATGAGCAGTCAGCCTTATACCAATTGGTTCCGGGAATAACCATTCTGAATATTTTATCCACACCACGGTCGCATATCTTCATCTCTATACCGGTTGTGATGCGCTCATTGCAGCCCATAATAACATTTTTAAAATTATCACCTACAATAGCTTCATACGCCTGATAGCATGCACCCTTTGCATACAGATTCTGTCCTGCAAACACTCTTCTTCTGCTGCAAACATAATTTATAAAACGCTCACATTCAAACTCTCCGCCAAAACCGGCTCCTGTAAGATATACTGTAGAAATAGCCTTCTTATCAAATTCCTTTTGTGCCACCTCTAATAAAAGCACTTGCAGCTTGTCCATATCAGTCATATATGGAACCTGCTTACTATAATCCTTAAGCTCTGACATTACAATTCTTGTTCCTCTGTCAACAACTGTAGCTATTCTGCAATATCTAAGCCCCTTTTCATCATACTCAAAAAGTACATTATCATTTTTCCACAGCTCCGGCTTCTGACTTAACGCATAATATGCATATGCCTCTACGTGACTTGAAAAAATAACCTTGTCATCCCCATATCCCATACGCTCTAATGCCTTATCAACCACCTTAAGCACGGAAATATCAAACTCCTCTAAGGTTACACATATTTTATCCGGATCTTCATCACCAAATTCAGCTTTGGCAGACTGAATAAGATATTCAAGCATTACTGTAATTAACTCTATAGGCATTACCGTAATGTCCTCTGCCTTCACCGGTTCCTTTTGTGCTGCTTTAATTAACAAATTATCAAGCAGCACACCCTCACCAAGAGAGTGACATGAAACAGCTACCTCACCTGCAAGCCAGCCCTCCTTATTCTTTTCCTTAAGAACAACAGTCGGAACTCGATATTGAACTGCCGGTGCTGAGAAATTGACCGATTCAGGTTCATTAGTTTTGAAATTGTAATAACATACCTGTGAATATTCATTTCCAAAGTCAATTCCTACTATAAACATGTCATACCTCTCTACTCTATAGGTTTAAAAATCTGATTAACAATTATATCTCTTACTCCATATACGTGAATCAGCTTATCCAGGGTCTTTGAGTCATGCAGCTGTCTGCAGGCAATAATTTCATTAATATCCTCATATCTTCCCTGCAAATGCTCCATGTTAATCTGTGTTCCCTCAAGACGGCTGCTTTCCGTAGTCATCTCCCCATTATGAGTCTCTTCAGTTATAAAATACTGAATTGCTTCCCCATAAAAAAGAACAAACTCACTTACAAAAATACCCTCGTATACATTCTTCATATCCATTGATATAAAATTCTTCTTTTTATCACTGTTCTCGTATATATAGTGAATTACTACCCTGTGGGCAGGATTGGTTTTAAACTCAACCATTGTCTTATCACATATAGTATATGGCAAGGCAAACTTGTCAGTAAACCTCATAAAGAAAGGAAATACATATCCCTTTCTTCCAAGCTCTCCAACCAGACTCTTAGCAAGCTCTATCCTATCACCATCCAGCTTTTCAAGCTCAGAATAATATCTAAGAAGTGCCAGTCGGCACACTAATATTACATCTCTTTGCTGCTCAAGTCTTGCTTCTATAATCTCGAAAACACTATCCGGAACAATAACATCCCTTACAAAATACATATATGCATTATACGCCAGATAAGCCTCTGTAAGTCTTTCCTTGGCACCATTGTTATAGTAATGCTGGAATATTTCCGTGGTCTTACTTGAGTAATGCCCTGAAAAAAGCATCTGTCCCAATATACGTTCCTCTAACAGATATGTATCCACACCATTATCCTCTGCAATATTCCACAGTTCAATCATATCCGCTGTTGTTCCATTATAGCTTTTAACCAGCAGCTTAAGTATGTTATCATCATATTTTCCTTTGGAAAATGCAAAAAAAGCCAGCTTTATAAGATGCTCGTCATCTATATATTGCTCCTCTGCAATAAGCTTGTCGCATAATCTTAATACCCTTTTCGGATTAAGCTTTTCCATCCGGACTTCCTTGCTGATATCAAATGCCTTGTCTATACAGCCCTGTATAGCAAGTGCTTCTATATATTTTGCAAGATAGACCTCATTAAGCTCTTCGTGGTTAATTGCCTCTAAAACCTCAAGTGTATCCGTTCCCTCATAATTGTTATAAAAGTAATCTATAACTGCGAAAACGAGACGCTGCTTAAATTCAAAGCATATTTTGTCATTCTGGGCAGTATTATTATACTGTCTGACACTATCAAGAGTAGTTTCCTGATAATTAAGCATTTTCTCACAGAAATACAGCTCCAGATGCAGCTTTCCGCTACAATAACTCTCCAGCTTCTTAATTACTCCCAGATTCTCATACACTCTTGTCAGCTCGTAATCAATGCTTTCACCATATCTTCTTCCGTAAGCATCTTCAAAACAAATACATGGTTCCTCAGTAAATATGCTTACATAAGCACACCCCTCCCATATAGGGAATTTCTCCTCGGTAAGTGTCTCCTTATGTCCCACTATAACATTACGCATATTTTTATTATTACAGGTAACCTTATACATAAACAGGGAATCTGCTGCACTATGTGCGTTACTCTCAGTTATCATATCAGGCGTTAGAAAATGTTCAAACACAACCCCTGTATGCTCGTCAGAACGACCCTTTAGCAGCTGCTCACGTATAAATTCATGCATCTGCTCCACATAATTTTTAAATATCTGCGGATTATCATTTTTATGAGCAATTATATTTGCATAAAGATATGCCTTATGGGCATAATCCAAATCATTATTATAGCCAAAATAAAGCATTACCATCTTAGGCAGCGGAGACATGTCAGTCATACTCCTTGATGCCATATAGTGTTCAAAAAGCTTTGTAACCCTAAGCTCCTTCTCTATACCAAGACTATACCATATCAGGTATTTGCTTCCCGTAAGACCATTCTTTATAAGGATACTGCATATAGCCTCTAAAACAGCATTATTCTGGGATATTGCATATATTCCCTTTAATAATTTCAGTATTCTGTCCGGTCTTCCGTTCTCCTTAACTGCAAGGTCCGCCGCCTGCTTAACCAGACGTGAATCCAGCATTCCTCTTTTGCATCCAAATAGCAGTACATTGAGCTCAAATTCATTAAGCACTCTAAGAAGCATTGGCTGTTCATTAAGAATCATACATGCCTCAAGATAAAGCACAGGGCTTCTCATGCCCTTTCTATACTGCTCCTTAATTCTTAAAAGCTTAAGGCTCTTATTCTTTGACATTTCCTCATCAAGATATAAAAGAATCCACAGTATTCTCCAGTCTGTGCATTCCTTCTCATATATATTTTTTACGAGGGCTGCTGTTTCCCTTGCATAGGTACTGTCACGATTGTATATGGTATTAACATACAGATAGTAGCAGTACAGAGCCGTGTCTGTTCCCCTAGCTTCTATAGCGTAATCCTTTGCACTCTCAAGATAATATTTTGCCTCATTATTCTTCTTTTCAGTTATGAGCACCTGACACATAACAAGACAATAAAAAGGATTCTCTTCGTCCAGCTTAAGAAGCTGCTCCAACGCAGCCTTAGACTCCGCTATCCACTTACTGATATTAATTTTTCGTAATTTAAAATTAGTATATGCGTTTACCAGCTTGACAATATTGCGCTTCTCTTCTAAACTACGCTCCCTTATATTGCTATTGGCACTATTATCAACAGTAATAACAAACTCAAGGCTCTGATATACCGTTTCAAAGATTATTTTGGCATAGTTTTTACCTGCATGAAGCTTGTTTTTTCTGATATACAGCTTGTATTCTAAAATTCCTCCTGCAAAGGCTTCCTCTGTAATATGATTATGCGGAAGCTCTACAAAATCCTCATCACAGCGAACAACTATATCCGTCACACCCCAAACATCCTTAGAAAGGGTTATAATCTCTGACTCATCCTCTGTCAGTTCCTCAATATGCTTCTGATTATGTGAAAGCGAAATATTAACACGATTTTTCTTATGCGTTGCTACTAAAAATTCTTCTATTGCCTGCTTTATGCTGCTTCCCTTAAGCAGCTGGTCATGAAGCTTGCCAAGACTTAAATCCCCTTTTAGAAATACCTTGTTAAATTCAGGCATTGTAAATATTTTGACAGCCTCATTAATATCCGATTGGGCAAGATTAGCAAAATGAAACAAATTCTTTACGTTACCGTGTGCTGAATCGTAAGAGCCGGCCTCCACCTTAAAATCGTAATTAACAGTTTCCTCGCCTCCATTGGTAACAATTCCAAAAAAGCCCTTTATGCTGTCGCCTGCTTCAATTCCGGTTGTATCAATTCTATATTCAATAACATTGTTACTTCCCACAAACTGACTGTTAACTATATACACTCTGCTGTTAGAGGAATACACTAAGCCCTTAATATCA
>JAZQLB010000070.1:0-2544 GCA_045542475.1 Lachnospiraceae bacterium
TTGATGATTCTGCACTTATGAGAAGGGTAATATCTGATATAATCAAGAAAAACAATCAGTATGAAGTCGCTGATTTTGCACATGATGGTTTGGAGGGACTTGATAAGATTATCAGTAATCCAAGGTTATATGATGCAATTATTCTTGACATTAACATGCCGAAGATGAACGGACTTGAGTTACTTGAGGTGCTCCATAAAGGCAGGATACATCAGAAGATTATTGTTGTAAGTACTGTTGCTAAGGAAGGTGCCAAGGAGACAATCAGGGCACTTGAGCTTGGAGCTTTTGATTTTGTTACCAAGCCGGAGAATTTCGTTGAGGCCAAGGGCGATAATTTCCGTGACAGACTTATGGATATGTTAGATATTGCCACAGGTGCGAATGTTAAGGTAAGTGCAATGGCAGCAATGCCAGTAGCCGAATCAAAAATACCATCCAATACCAGATTAAAAACCTTTGCCTCACAGGCAGTAGTTAAGCCTGAGACACCAAAGAGAACAGTTGATACCAAGGCTGTTAAGATGGATTCACCAGCCAGCTATAAGAGAACAGATTCAGCACATAGACTCGTAGCTTTGGCGTGTTCAACGGGAGGTCCTAAGTCTTTGCAGCAGGTTATTCCGTATCTACCGGCAGATATGGATGCGGGAATGGTAATTGTCCAGCATATGCCGGCAGGTTTTACGAAATCTTTGGCAATGAGACTTAATGAGATGAGTAAGGTTACGGTTAAGGAAGCAGAAGAAGGCGACATTATCCAGAAGGGTACTGTGTATATAGCACCGGGCGGACGGCATATGAGACTGGCAAGAAGCGGTAACGATATGAAGATAGCTTTATCAGATGAAGCACCGCTTGACGGACTTAGACCATGTGCTAATGTAATGTATGAATCGCTGATGAATTCACCGTATGATGAGATAGTATGTGTAGTACTTACGGGAATGGGAGCTGATGGTACCTCTGGAATCAAAAAGCTCAAGACCTCTAAGAAGGTATTTGTTGTAGGTCAGGATGAGGATAGCTGTATTGTTTATGGAATGCCAAGAGCAATAGCCGAGGCAGGCCTTGTAAACGAAGTAAAATCATTGGAAGAGATAGCAGATGCTATAACAAAGAAAACGGGGGTGCGCTAGAATGGACGTAAGCCAGTATTTAGAAATTTTTATTGAAGAAACAAAGGAACATTTACAGAGTCTTAATGAGCAGCTTCTTATACTTGAGAAGGAGCCGGATAATAAGACCACAATTAATGAGATTTTCCGTGCGGCGCATTCACTTAAGGGTATGGCTGGAACCATGGGCTTTAAGAGAATGCAGAACCTCACACATAACATGGAAAATGTTTTTTCGGAAATAAGAAACGACAAGATGAGTGTTACAGCTTCTCTTGTTGATACACTTTTCCAGTGTCTGGATGCTATTGAGAATTATCTTGCTAATGTACAGGAAACATCTGACGAAGGAACTGACGAGAATGAGCACATTATTAAGCTTCTTAATGAATTCCTTGCAGGTGGTACAGCTACAGAGAGTAAGCCTAAGCCAGCCGCAACGGCTGAAGCGGAGGAGAAGAAGGAAACTTCTTCTGATACATACAGACATAAGAATATGATACTGGCTGATTTTGAAAGACATGCAGTCGCAGAAGCACTTAAGAAGGAGCTTCATGTATATGCACTTACAGTATTTATTGATCCAAACTGTATTCTTAAGGCAGCCCGTGCGTTTTTAGTATTTAAGAGTATTGAGGAAATCGGTGAGATTATTAAGTCAGACCCTGCTACTCAGGATATAGAGGATGAGAAGTTTGAATTTGATTTCAGCTTATATGTAGTATCTAAGGAATCTCTTGATAAGGTTATTTCAGTAATTAAGAATGTATCTGAGATTAAAGATGCAGTTGGTGAAGAGATTACAGAGGTTGAAGGCGGATACGATAAGGCAGAGGCTGAGACTAAGATTGAGCAGGTTAAGGCTAATAATGAGAGTGCACCTGTTAAGGCAGAGGAGAAGAAGAATACTCCTGCCAAGGCTGGAAAGCCGGTTGCTAACCGTTCAGTAAGAGTTGATATTGATAAGCTTGATGTATTAATGAATCTTGTAAGTGAGCTTATTATCGCAAAGAATGGTCTTGTATCAATTAATAACTCTGCAGAGAGTAATGCAGTTGGTAATCAGAGCTTTAATGAGCAGATTGAATATCTTGAAAGAGTTACAACATCATTACACGAATCAGTAATGAATGTTCGAATGGTGCCAATTGAGACTGTTGTTAACAGATTCCCAAGAATGATTCGAGACTTAAGTAAGAAGCTCGATAAGAAGATGGAACTGTATATGACAGGTGAAGAGACTGAGCTTGATCGTACAGTTATCGATGAGATTGGTGATCCTCTTATGCATCTGCTTCGTAATTCTGCTGACCATGGACTTGAATCAGCAGAGGTTCGTAGAGAGCGTGGCAAGAATGAGGTTGGTACAATCTTCCTTAATGCATACCAGGATGGTAACAACATAGTTATCGAGGTTGGTGATGAT
>JAZQLB010000071.1:0-13180 GCA_045542475.1 Lachnospiraceae bacterium
TTCCGACTTTGATAAAAAAAGTTGAAAAAAAATAAAAAAAAGTGTTGACATTTTTTCTTTCAGCTTATATAATAACTCTTGCGTCACGGTTGAGGCAACAAACAAGCTTCAAGAAACGCCGACGTTTTACCAAATAATTTAATCCTTCGGGGTGTGGCTCAGCTTGGCTAGAGCGCCTGGTTTGGGACCAGGAGGTCGCAGGTTCGAATCCTGTCACCCCGACTTCTTGCGGGTGTAGTTCAATGGTAGAACACCAGCCTTCCAAGCTGGATACGTGGGTTCGATTCCCATCACCCGCTTTCCATTTGCAAAGTTGCAGATGTGAAGCAAAATGTGTCCATAGCTCAGCTGGATAGAGCAACGGCCTTCTAAGCCGTGGGTCGGGGGTTCGAATCCCTTTGGGCACATTTTTTAATACTTATTACTAATAGGTATTAAAGAAGTCTTGGTGAAGGCTGGAGACTATGGTGGGTATAGCGCAGTTGGTTAGCGCGCCAGATTGTGGCTCTGGAGGTCCAGGGTTCGAATCCCTGTACCCACCCTTTTATTTTTGGGCTATCGCCAAGCGGTAAGGCACAGCACTTTGACTGCTGCATTACGTTGGTTCGAATCCAACTAGCCCAGTTTCTAAGTGTTCATATTAGGGGCCATTAGCTCAGGCGGTAGAGCACTTGACTTTTAATCAAGTTGTCCGGGGTTCGAGTCCCCGATGGCTCACTTAAAGCTTCGCCAAGTTTCATTACGAAATTAGGCTTATTTTTTTCTAAAGGAATATTTGCGGATATGGCGGAATTGGCAGACGCACTAGACTTAGGATCTAGTGGGAGACCGTGGGGGTTCGACTCCCTCTATCCGCACTCGAGAACTGCTACACGGCATGGTGTAGCAGTTTTTTCTATAGAAAATAAAACGAACCTAAGAAATGGTAAAGGTTTGTTGGGGTATGTTGAACTCGTTTTAAAAGTGTGTTATATTTTCTCTCGGTCATTTTTTAGAGTTAATGTGTTAAAATAGGAGGGACAATATGGGAACACATAAAGATAAAATAGTAGTAATAGGAGCCGGAAATGTAGGAGAGGCGATAGCATATACATTAATGGTCCGTGTTTTGGCAAATGATATTGTATTGGTTGATTTGAATGAGGACCGTGCAAAAGGTGCAGCACTTGATATTGCGCATGGTACCAGTTTTTTCAAGCAGGTATGGGTAAGGTCTGGTGGCTATGAGGAATGTGCGGATGCCAAGATGATTATTATTGCGGCAGGCGTTGCAAGAAAGCCGGGACAGACACGTCTTGAGCTTGCACAGGTTAATGTATCAATCGTTCAGAGTATTACAGAGAATATTATGAAATATGCCAAGAATCCGCTTATTTTAGTGGTTTCTAATCCGGCTGATATTACAACTTTAGCAGTTCAGAAGGCATCAGGACTTTCGGCAAAGAGGGTTATCGGAAGCGGCACATCCTTAGATACAGCCAGATTCAGATATCTTCTTAGTAAGAAGCTTCAGGTAAATATAGAGGATATTAATGCATATGTTCTTGGCGAGCATGGTGACAGTCAGGTTCCAATTTACAGCTCGGCTAATATCGGTGGTTTTCCATTAAAGGATTTTGCACGTCAGGTAGGTGCGGAGATAAATGAGGCAGAGCTTGCTGAGCGTACAAAAAATGGTGGTGGAGAGATAATTAAGCTTAAGGGCGCTACCTTCTATGGTATTGCAATGGCAGTCTCAAACATCGTTCAGACCATTATGAAGGATGACAGTGCTATTATTCCGGTTGCTCATGTGCTCGACGAGAGCTTTGGACCATGGGCAGGTGTTGCGATTTCCCTGCCTTGCAGAATTGGCTGGGAAGGTATTAACCAGACACTTCGCATTCCAATGGATTATTATGAGAAGTCTATGATGGATGCTTCGGTTAATACATTAAAGGAATTTGCTAAGGAATTAGGATTACTATAAATATAAATTTAGGAGGAAAAACAAAATGGATAAGAAGGAATTTGCTTTATGGCAGCATGAAGAGTGGCAGGGAAAATTAGAGGTTATAAGCCGTGCAAAGGTTGAGACACCTGAGGATTTATCAGTTGCATATACACCGGGAGTTGCTGAGCCTTGTCTTGCAATTTCAGAGGATGTAGATCTTTCATATAAGTATACACGCCGTGGAAACATGGTTGCAGTAGTAACAGACGGTACAGCAGTTCTTGGTCTTGGAGATATCGGTCCTGAGGCTGGTATGCCTGTTATGGAAGGAAAGTGTGTGCTTTTCAAGGAGTTTGGTGGAGTGGATGCTTTTCCTTTATGTGTACGCAGCAAGAGTGTTGATGAAATCGTTCGTACAGTTGAGCTTTTAGCAGGAAGCTTCGGTGGTGTTAATTTAGAGGATATTTCAGCTCCAAGATGTTTTGAAATTGAGCGTCAGTTAAAGGAGAAGTGTGATATTCCTATTTTCCATGATGACCAGCATGGTACAGCTGTTGTTACAGCAGCAGCTATGTTAAATGCATTAAAGCTTACAGGAAAGAAGCTTTCTGAGATTAAGGTTGTAACATCAGGTGCAGGAGCAGCTGGTATTGCAATTATAAAGTTATTAATCAGCCTTGGTCTTAATAATGTTATTATGTGCGACCGTACTGGTGCAATCTATGAGGGTCGCGAGGGCTTAAATGCTGAGAAGATTGAAATGGCTAAGATTTCTAATAGAAATATGGAAAAGGGTACGCTTGCAGATGTAATAAAGGGTGCAGATGTATTTATCGGAGTATCAGCTCCGGGAACTGTTACTGAGGAAATGGTTAAGTCTATGGCAGAGAATCCAATTCTCTTCCCAATGGCTAATCCTGTACCTGAGATTATGCCTGAGCTTGCTAAGAAGGCTGGAGCAGCAGTTGTGGGAACAGGAAGAAGTGATTTCCCTAACCAGATTAACAACGTACTTGCATTCCCTGGAATTTTCAGAGGTACTCTTGATGTAAGAGCAAAAGATATCAATGATGAAATGAAGGTGGCAGCAGCTTATGCTATTGCAAATCTTGTATCAGAGGATGAGTTAAATGCAGATTATATCATTCCTAATCCATTTGATAAGAGAGTTGCAAAGGCAGTTGCAGAGGCAGTTGCAGAAGCAGCAGTTAAAACAGGTGTTGCTCGTATTGAAAGAAAGTAATACATTATGAGGTTGTAATAATACGGCATAACATGTTACATAAAAACGTCATGTACATTAGTACAGGGCGTTTTTTCGTTATAGAAATTACTCAATTTCCTACAACACAAAAAAGTCCTGCCGGACGGGATGCACACGCCAAAGCAAAGGTAGATGTCGCATAAATGCGACGCTTCGGCAGCGCAAGAGTCCACAAGAGTACTCTTTGTTTCTAGTGTATTAAATTCCTAATCTTAAGGTTTATATGTTGTAAAAAGAATAGTAAGATGTTATTATATTATAGAGTAATTATATCTATTGGGAAGGTGTACTTATGAAAAAAGTGAATAAGTATTTGGGTGTAATCATGATTATTGCAGCTATGTTAGGGGTGACGGGTTGCAGCAGTAATCGGGTTAATGTTGAAGCGGTAACAATTACAACTGTTACGGCAGGAGTGGAGCTGCTACCATCAGAGGGGGAAACCAGCAGTGAGCATGAATCGCTTGCTACGGAGGAAACGACCACTATAGAGGAAGAGACTACCATGGAGGAAGAAACCACTACAGAAGAAGAGACTACCATGGAGGAAGAGACTACTACGGAGGAAGAGACCACTACGGAGGAAGAGACCACCACGGAGGAAGAGACTACTACGGAGGAAGAGACTACCACAGAGGTGGTTACAGAGCCACCAACCTTGTCGTATGAGGAGCGACAGGCGGTTATGCGAGAGTTGATTAATCAGAGCATTCCGGGAATTGTATGCTGGGGAGACTCGTTAACCTATGGATATGGTGGAGGCGGAGTATCCTATCCGAGTGTATTAAGTGAGCTTATTTCAACAAGACTTATAGACGGAATAGGTGTATATAATAATGGAATTCCTATTGAGACCACATATTCTATTATGGCAAGGGCTAATGCAGTTCCTATGTTTACATATGCATTTGATATTCCAAGTGGACGAGAATTAGTGGAAATAGAGATTGTGTTAAATGGTGGTCATTATATTAATCTAGGATATAATGGAGACGTTGGGCTTAATCCGGTAACAATATCCGGAGTTAAGGGAATATTAACCAAACGCTATGAGGAAGGCAGATACGGAACATATTATTTCAGCAGATTGGAAGATGGTGAAGCTGTGCATGTAGAGAATATGACACAGGTTATTCCGAATAGTGCTGACCAATATAATGGATATATTAGCATTATCTTTATGGGAGAGAATGGAACCTACACAGATAATAATCATCTTGTAGAGGAACATATGGAATTTGTTAATAGTCTTGATAATGACAAATATATTATTATCGGGCTGACTACAGGAACTGCTCAGGATAGAGCCGATATAGAGAATAGAATGAGTGTACAATTTGGAGACCGATATATTAATATGCGTGCAGAGTTATCGTCACGAGGTATTGAACTGGCAGGGCTGGGACTCAATGACCATGATATCTATTGTAAATCCGTAGGCTTGGTATCAAGTACCTTAATGTCGGATGAGGTCCATCTGAATGCTTACGGATATTCAGCTATGGCACATATTATCTACGAGCGTATGGACCAGCTCGGTTATTTTAATGATGTAAAAAATGCTTTGGCAGAATATAATTATTAATTAAAAATGAGAGGAAAAGTAATGAACGGGTTAAATATTGTTAATGAGCAGCCGGACAAGGCAGGAATAAGTTCAAAAAGCATAAAAGATTTTTTGGACAGATTATATAATGCAGAGATACCTATGCATGGAGTGCTTATCGTAAAGGATGATAAGCTGGTATTTGAGGCCTATCAGAAGCCATATAATAAGGATTCTCTTCATAGAATGTTCTCAATTACCAAGAGTATGGTGTCCTTAGCCATCGGAATACTGGCTGATGAAGGAAAAATAAGCCTTGATGATTATATAGTAGATTATTTTCCAGATAAGGTTCCGGAAAATGTTCACCCATATATTAAGGCTATTAAAATACGTCATATGCTTACAATGACTACAGCACATCATAGTACCACATACAAATTACAGGACTGTGATGACTGGGTAAAAACATTTTTTGAAGTAGAGCCATCTCATTATCCGGGCACATTTTTTTCTTACGATACTTCTTCATCACATACCTTGGCAGCATTGGTGGAGCGGCTTACCGGAAAGGAACTTTTAGCATTTTTAAGAGAAAAGGTGCTTGATGATATTGGTTTTTCAAAAGAAGCTTACTGCATTAAGGACCCAATGGGAGTATCAATGGGCGGTTCGGGCTTAATGGCTAAGGCGAGAGATATAATGGCAGTAATGCGACTTGTTATGGCAGGTGGCAGCTATAATGGAAAACAGTATATATCAAGAGATTATATTGAAGCTGCGGTTTCCCGCAAGGTGGACAACTATGCCAAGAGTGGTACCTTGGAGGAGATGCAGGGCTATGGGTATCAGTTCTGGAGAATAACCCATAATGGATATGCATGTTACGGAATGGGTGGACAGCTGGGAATCTGCATTCCTGAGAAGAAACTTATGATAATTACCATGGGAGATACTCAGGGGCGCCAAGGTGGTGTCCAGCTTATATATGATGCTTTTTGGGAGACCATTTATAAGGAATGTGATGTTAATGTAGAAGCACAGGCTGTGCAATATGATGGTAATACCATATATGAGCTCAAGCAGATTGCAATTAATGGAATTAAGTCACCTGTTATTCATGATATTAACGGAAAAAAGATAATATTTGATAATAACGAGAATGGATTTGAATGGGGAAGGCTGGATATTGCAGATAAGGAAGGCACGTTTACATACAAAATGCAGGATGCAGAAGAACGGGTAATCAGCTTTGGAATAGGAGAGAATGTGGAGGCTGTATTTCCTTATTATAACCATAGAATGTTATGCAGCGGCGGCTGGACCACGGAGAATACATTTCTTATATATGCACAGATTATTGATGAATATGTAGGTAAGGTATTTATTCACCTTTCATTTAATGGTGATAATGTGGGCATAATGTTAAGGAAGATAAAAGAAACATATTACAAGGAGTTTGACCTGTTTACCAGTGGAAAGATACAAAGAGATTGAACGGACAATTGTAAAAACCTACAGGAAGGATTTGTGGGGACGTTTTGTTAAAGCTGTGGATAAATATAAGCTGATATCGGAGGGCGACAGGATTGCCATATGTCTGTCCGGAGGAAAGGATTCAATGCTTTTGGCAAAGCTTATGCAGCTTTTTCAAATGTATGGGAAAATTAGCTTTGAACTGGAATTTATAACCATGAATCCGGGCTACGATGAAGCCAATATTAAAAAGATAGTTGAGAATACAGATATTCTTAATATTCCGCTTAATATGTTTGATACGGATGTGTTTGAGGCGGTAGAAGAGGTTGGGCAGTCTCCATGCTTTATTTGTGCCAGAATGAGGAGAGGATATCTGTACAGGCGAGCCAAAGCCTTAGGCTGCAATAAAATTGCCTTAGGTCATCATTATGATGATGTAATAGAAACTATACTTATGAGTATGTTATATGGTGCACAGATTCAGACAATGCTTCCCAAATTAAAAAGTGATAACGTGGAGGATATGGAGCTTATCAGACCAATGTATCTGATACGAGAGCAGGATATTATAGCGTGGAGTAATTATAATCAGCTGGATTTTATAAAATGTGCATGTATTGCAACAAAAAATCTTGAAGGGAAGAATTATCCTTCCAAGAGAGCCGAGATAAAACAGTTAATCGCTTCATTAAAGGAAATTAATCCGTTAGTAGAAAATAATATTTTCGGAAGCGTGGAAAATGTTAATCTTAGAAAAATCATGGGATATCAGAAGGATGGCATAAGAAAAACATTTTTGGATGACTATGATGTTTAGGAGGTAATATGGAAGATAAAAAAAGAGCAAAGCTTATTACCATTATCGAGGCAGCAACGGTAGTCTGTTATATCTTGCTTGTCCTAAAATCAACGGTTGGACAGTATATTAAGGAAACTAAAAAGCTTATAAAAAAAGAGGCGAAGCGTAGGGATAAGCTTAATAAGATGAAGTATAAGAAGCGGATGGGGAAGTGTAAGGCGCGGAGGCACTAGGTTATTTTTACGGTGCCTTCTACCACAACAAAACGCAAGGCATAGACCACTCTTCCGACGTAGTCGGAAGACGTCTATGCCTTATTAGTTTTTTGTATATTCTGTCCATACCCTGACGTGTTTGACATGTATTATGTATGGACTTTTTAAGCTCGCCGGCATTTGGGCGACGTTTTTTGGTGCCCTATGTGCCGTAACTTAGCGAGAGCGTGTCCATACATGATACATGTCAAACACGCCCCGGGTTGCCACCAAATTACAACAACGACTTATAAAGTGCAACGATATCTTCCACACAAGTATCCTTTGGATTACCTGGACAGCAGGCATCTGCATAAGCTGACTCTGCAAGGAACTGTACATCCTCTTCCTTAACGATGTCTTTTAAGTCTGCAGGGATACCAACATCAGCTGATAACTTCTTAACTGCATCAACAGCAGCCTTTCTGTATTCTTCAACGCTCATGTTCTCTGTGCCTTCAACGCCCATTGCCTTAGCGATATATTTGTACTTGTCGCCTGTGCATTCTGCATTGTACTCCATAACTGTTGGAAGGATGATAGCGTTAGCTACACCATGAGGTGTGTCATAAACAGCTCCAAGAGGGTGAGCCATTGAGTGAACGATACCAAGACCTACGTTAGAGAAGCCCATACCTGCGATGTACTGACCAAGAGCCATGCCCTCTCTGCCCTCAGGTGTGTTCTCACAAGCTCCACGAAGGTGCTTAGCGATAAGCTCGATAGCCTTTAAGTGGAACATGTCTGTCATTTCCCAAGCTGCCTTAGTTGTGTAACCCTCAATAGCATGAGTAAGAGCATCCATACCTGTTGCAGCTGTTAAGCCCTTAGGCATTGTAGCCATCATCTCTGGGTCAACAAATGCAACTACAGGAATATCATGTGTATCTACACAAACGAACTTTCTATTCTTCTCAACATCTGTGATAACATAGTTAATTGTAACCTCGGCTGCTGTACCTGCTGTTGTAGGAACTGCAAGGATAGGTACGCACTTATTCTTTGTTGGAGCAACGCCCTCAAGACTTCTAACATCCTCGAATTCAGGGTTGTTGATAATGATACCGACAGCCTTAGCTGTATCCATTGAAGAACCACCACCGATTGCAATTATGTAGTCAGCACCAGATGCCTTATATGCGGCAACACCTGTCTGTACGTTTTCAATTGTTGGATTTGGCTTAATATCTGAGTAAATCTCATAAGCAAGCTTAGCATCATCAAGTACCTTAGTAACCTTAGCAGTAACCCCAAACTTGATAAGGTCAGGATCAGAGCATACAAATGCCTTCTTAAATCCTCTTCCCTGTACTTCCGCAGCAATCTCAGCTATACAGCCAGCGCCATGATATGATGTCTCGTTTAATACTATTCTTCCCATTAGAATAAAAACTCCTTTCAACTAAATAAAATTGCCTTTACAGCATAGTGCTATTATACCACATTTTTTAGATTTGTGTATAGGTAAATTGTTAAAATGACCGAAAATGCAAGAAAATCGATTGAAAAGTTGTGCATTTTGATATATAATACCACTAGTAAGAAAGTTGGAGATGTGATACTAAAGTTTTGTTTGTCAGGTGGTGAGAAGCATGGAAAAGGATTACAATGAATCAGAGCTTGTACAATATGAGCGTGAGAAATATTTGGCAATAGCATCCATGTCAATCGATATTCTCTTTGAATATGATGTTAATACCGACATTATGTACAACAGAGTTAAGCATGGCGGGTGTTTTGATCAGCCGGTATGTATGTATAATTTCTCAACAGAATTTTTAAATAGGAAAATAGTTAAGGAAGAGGATGCGGAGAGCTTTAAGACATTTGTTGCGGATTTAAAGAGTGAGGAGCAGTTTGTTTCCAGCGAATTCAGATTCCGTATGCATGCCAATGCAGATTATAAGTGGTGTAAGCTTGAGGGCGCAAGGGTTAAGAATGAGGATGGCAGCTGTAATGTTGTTGTCGGTAAGATTATTAACATAGAGGTAGAAAAGCAGAAGGAATTTGAGGAGAAGGAAAAGGCACTTAAGGATACTGTAACCGGAATGTATAAGCGTGAGGTTGCGATTAAAGCCATTTCAAAATGTCTCGCTGAACACAGAGAGAAGGGTATGATGGCTCTTTTTGTAATTGAGTCGGATAATTTTGTTTCCATTACCCAGAAGATGGGACGTATATTTGGAGATGAGCTTCTTAAGGACATAACCGATGATATCAGGGATTTGTTTAGTACTGACTCGATTATAGGCAGGGTTGGAATTGACAAATGTATTGTATTTATGCGTAATGCAGTCAATATGGAGCAGATTAATGTTTATGCCCGAATGCTGGTTAAAATTTTTGATAATGCCTATGCAGGAGAAGTTGAAGAGGGTGTGGCAAAGGCGATTGGTATATCGGTAGCTCCGAATAATGGAGAATCCTTTGATACCCTGTATGAGAAAGCTGATCAGGCTTTAGTTTATGCAAGGGAGAACAATTCTTCCTGCTATGAGATATATGATAATGCCAAGGAGAAAGAATATTTAGATGCATATAAATCAGGGCATAGGGAGGAATATATTCCTGTAGCAGAACTGGCGGTTAATGCCATAGGAGAGGATAGCCTTATTCAGCTGGCATTTAAGCTGGTTGGAGAGACGAAGGATATTGATAGTGCTATTCAGATGTTATTAAGGCGTGTTGCCCGAATTATGAAGCTTCAGGTTATCAGCATAGTAGGTGTTGGAGAAGAGCCATATACAATTAAGTATTTATATCAGTTCAGCACGGATGACAGATATGATTATATAGGCAAGACTAGAAATATTGATAAGACACAGTGGGAAAGGCTTGTGCGGTTATATCGTGCTAATGCCGGAACCTGTGTAATTGATGCAAATAACAGATATCAGGGACCAAAGGAAGTTGAGCAGGAGATTAAAGCCAGCGGAATTACGGCAATTGTCCAGTGTGCCTGCTTTGAGGGAAATGAGTATGCAGGCAGGGTAGATTATGCTGATTATGAGAATGGCAGAGTCTGGACCAAAGAGGAAGTAGAGATTATGAGAATTATTACTAATATTATATTCTCATATATGCTTAAGATGAGAGCCTTTGAAGCTGCCAAGGCACAGGTGGAGCGCTTTAATGCATATGACCAGATTACAGGTCTGCTTAAATTTGACAGATTCCAGAGAGTATCAGAACAATTGATGGAACGTGGCAAAGGAAATTATTATGTAGTAGTATATTCTGATATTCATAATTTTAAATTTATTAATGAGAAGTATGGTTATTTTGAAGGAGACAGGCTGCTTAAGAAATTTGGAGAGGTTATATCAAAGGGACGAAGTGACTCGGTAATAAGCAGAGTAACCTCAGATAATTTTATTGCATTTTTTGAGTTTAGTCATGATAACTCATCAGAGGAAATAGAGAGCTTTGTTAATCGGATTGCAGAGCATAACAAAAGGTTTGAGAGTATTGTAAGTGATGACTATGCAGGAAGTAAGATAATTGTCTGTACAGGCATATGCGTATTTGACAAGACTAAAACAAGCTTAATGGCTGCAATTTCCAATGCGAATCTTGCAAGAAAGAAGGCAAAGGCATCGGATAAAACCAACTGTGTACTATATGATGCAAAGATGAGTGAGGAAATATTAAATAAGGCAGCATATTTAAGTGAGATAAAGGGTGCGCTTGCCAATAGGGAATTTGTTGTATTTATTCAGCCTAAGGTGGATGCTAAGTCTCATGAGGTTGTGGGTGGTGAAGCCTTAGTAAGATGGAGACTGCCGGATGGAAAGCTTCGTTTTCCAGGTGATTTTGTTCCTGTATTTGAGGAGCATAAGATGATAAAGGAACTGGATTTCTATGTATATGACGAGGTGTGCAGGTATATAAGGGAACGTCTTGATAATAATCAGAAGGTGGTGCCTATTTCTGTTAATGCTTCGAGAATACATTTATCCGATAAGGATGAGCTTATTAATTATCTTAAGGCTTTGTTGGAAAAATACAGCATTCCGGCAGAATATATAGAGGTAGAGCTTACAGAAAATATTTTTATTGATGATATGATGTATACTGTAGAGGTAATAAATGCAATAAGAGCGCTAGGTATAAAGGTATCAATGGATGACTTTGGTTCAGGGTATTCTTCTCTTAATTCATTAAAAAGAATTCCTCTGGATGTACTTAAGCTTGATAAGGCATTTATGGATGATATAGAGGACGATTGCGAAGAGGATATTATCATATCAAGTATTATCAGCATGGCAAAGAAAATGGGTATTAAGGTTCTATGTGAAGGAGTGGAGACAGCACAGCAGGCGAAGCTTCTGGCGGAATCCGGCTGTGACATGATACAGGGATACTTTTTTTCTAAGCCGATTGATATTCCGAGCTTTAATGCGATGCTTGAGCCATTTTCATGAATGAAAATGGCTCGCACCGGCGAGTGTAGAGCGGTCTATGTGGTGGTTTTAAGGGACATCTGGGACATGTTGGAGTTGTGGTAGCGGGAGTCGCGGGTTACATCTGGACCAAACCATGAAGGTGGAGTGTAGCTTAGTGCGGCTTCCTCAGTATCAAATTCCACTTCGGCAAGGAGGAGACCTGTGAAGGCTCCTTCAAAGATGTCAAGCTCTATGGTAAGGTTATCCTTTTCAGGAATTTCATAGCGGGTCTTGGTAATTATATTACCCTCAGATTTCATAATAAGCTTATCATAGGCATCTTTGGTAAGCGGCAGATTATATTCTTCACGAATCATCATACCTTTTGCCTTATAGGTCAGATAATATTCGTCATTATCCCTGCGTACTCTTACCACGGGCTCAGTACTTAAATAACCCTGCTCAATCTCTCTCTTTTTACACTCTTCCAGCTTAATTTCCACCGGAATACTCTCAATTAAAAACTTTCTTTCAATTTCCATACATAATACCTCTTTTTTTAAAATATTAAAAACATATTTTCTATTCAATATCACCTTGGATATGCTATACTATAATCGTAGTGGCAGTCAGAGTCAGGCTATTATGCAGCTACATAGTAGCTGTCCTCTTTACCATACACATTATACACCATATCCCACAAATTTCAAAGAAGGAGAAAGAACAATGTCAAAGGTATACACTTTTTTAGCTGATGGACACGAGATGGTTGAAGCATTGGCAGTAGTAGATATTTTAAGAAGAGCAAAGGTTGAGGTCGTTACAGTATCAATTAAGGATACCAAAGAGGTTATGAGTGCTCATAAGGTTTGTGTTATTGCAGATACTTTATTTGAAGATAATGATTATAGTGATGGTGATGTATTGTTCCTGCCGGGAGGAATGCCGGGAACACTTAATCTTGAGGCTCATGAGGGACTTAAAAATTTGATTATTGAATATGGTAACAAAGGAAGCTATCTTGCTGCTATCTGTGCTGCACCTAGTGTGTTCGGACATATGGGGCTGCTTAAAGGAAGGAGAGCAACCTGCTATCCGGGCTTTGAAAAGGATTTGTTGGAGGCAGAGCATACAGGAGCAAGAGTCGAGCAGGATGGAAATATTATAACCAGTAAGGGAATGGGAACTGCAATTGATTTAGGGCTGGCGCTGACAAAGCTTTTGGTGTCGGAAGAGGAAGCAGAGAGAATCGCAAAGGGAATTCAGTATATTGATTAGGGTGTCAAAAGCACCTTTTGCCTCCCTAATCGAATATTAAAAAATTAATATATAAAATCAATTAATTATTTGCCACGAATTGCCATAATAATAATTCCTTTCATGAACATAATAATAGCAGACAGAGGAAGTTCTTCTCCGACAGGAGGGAATGGAGACTGTCGGGGAAGAGAAAAGTCGAACACGGATTTTTTTCAAAAACTATATTATTTATGGAGGTGAATTACAATGAAGTCGGATCG
>JAZQLB010000072.1:0-8400 GCA_045542475.1 Lachnospiraceae bacterium
CATACATCCCCAAATAGCATAAGTATTTCTGGTTAAAAAAATGGCGGGAAATTCTCCCGCCTACGGTGGTCCAAAGAGTCTTCACCCAGACCAAAACTGTAATGACATTACAGCTTATCTATATGTAAATCATATCAAAAATATTCATATTAATCAATACTTTTTTATACCGATTTTTCTTAGCCATATTTTTCTCTAGTTAAACCTCGACAGTAACAGTATACCACACATCTACTAAAGTTGGGAGGAAAATGGAAGAGAATACGCCTACTCACATAATCTTACTATGTTTCTCTATAATCACTTAATTACTAACAACCGGCAATAAAATCTCATACCACATATCACCAAGCTTTTTATACCCTGCATCAGCCAGATGTAAGCCATCATCATGAAGTTCTAACCATGTAATAACCTCATTCAATTATCCACTAAAATCCCACAACCTCATAAGCCACATACTCATGACTATAATGATACCCCAGCTTCTTTGCCAATTCCACAGACCACATATTCTGTGCATCCCAGCTAGGATACAAGCCTCTTTTAAGACACTCTAAAATAAGCCTTGCACCACATACATACGCCAAGCCCTTCCGCCTGTAATCCTCTCTCGTATCGATTTCAATTTCAATACCCTCACGGTATCTGCTATAAGATGAAGCACCTGCCACCAGCTCACCTTTTCTTAAAATGACCACGCCCAAGCCCAGCTTTTTATATGTATCATAATCCTTAAATTGTGATACCAAATCATTTGCCCAGCGGTTAGTCCGACAAAGCATATACTCATTTTCTCCAATAAGCTTTAGCTCATATTCCTCAGATAACCGGCTGACTGCCTGATTAAGCTTATCCGTATCAAAAATATCCTTTTCTTTTTTGATTGCATATCGGGAAACCTTTTTTGCTTTTTCTCCATAGCATTTTTCAATCAGCTTTGCCCATTCATGATTCTGCGGCACCATAATGATAAAATCCTGCTTACAGCTTTCCGGTTTAAACCGAATTAACTGCTCATCCGGCTTTCCAGCATAAAAAGCAAAATCTCCCAATATAGCCATTGCTGCATCCTTTGCAGAATTTGTGTGTATTTCTCCCATTATACCTTGTAAGCAGGACCATATAAGAGTTTCCTCCCATTGTCCGAATATATCATTAGCTTCCATTACTTATCCATTCTCCCTTGCATTCAAGTTCAGCTTAGCATTCACAATATGCTCTGCCGTCAGCTTCTCCGCCAGCTCACCATCCTTATTTCTAATCGCCTCCAAAATAGCCCTGTGCTCCGCCACAGTCTTTTCAGCCCTTCCCTCTATCTGGACTGAAATACCTCTTGCCCTCTTAATATAATTATGAAAATTAGTAAGCATGAATATTAACGGGCGGCTGCGTGAAGCATCATATATAATCTTATGAAAATCACTATCCAGCTTCCAAATCTGCTCCATATCATTTTTAAACAGATAAAATTCCTGTAAATCAGCAATTTTTTCCAGAGCCTTAAGCTCCTCCTCAGTGATTTTCTCAGCACACAGTCTTGCTGCCAAGCCCTCTATTCGGATTCGGATTTCGTAGATATCTTCAATATCCTTTTCGGAAACACCTACCACTACTGCACCCTTATTTGGAATATTTTTTACCAGACCTTCAAGCTCAAGCTGCATGATGGCTTCCCTTACCGGAGTACGGCTTACGCCGAGCTCACTTGATATTTTCAGCTCGTTTAAGCTGTCACCCTCCTTATATTCGTCATTAAGAATTGCATTTTCAATGGCATTAAAAACACGAATTCGTAAAGAACTGTTATCCGATTCCAGAAACATATTTACCCTCTCCAATCATATTATAAGTTTTATCAGTTAATACTGTTTAAAATGTCTTTTCCGTACAAATGCATCAGAGCCACCATCTCTTCATCGCTGATTACGGTCACTCTGCCGCCTTCATATTCATTATCAATCCATTCCTTCATTTTTGCAATAGCAGGATGCTTTTTATCAACCTGCTTTTCACCACTCAGACTGTAATAATTGTTAATCCAGCAGGCAATACCTGCAAGACCTGATGTGGCACTGATTGCAACCATTGGTGGACGGTTTAAAAATTTCTTTGTATCAAATATGTTATAGATTTCTTCATCCTTTAGCATTCCGTCTGCATGAATTCCGGCTCTTGTCAGATTAAAATTCCTTCCTACAAATGGTGTCATAGGTGACAAATCATAGCCTGTTTCATTTACAATATAATCTGCTATTTCCGTAATAACCTCTGTATTCATGCCATTTAATGTACCCTTTAGTGAAGCATATTCAAACACCATTGCCTCAAGCGGTACATTTCCCGTTCTCTCACCAATACCTAAAAGCGAACAGTTGACTGCACCTGCACCATATAACCATGCAGTTGTCGCATTAACCACGCCCTTATAGAAATCATTATGACCATGCCATTCAAGCATATCACTGGTAAAGCCTGCATAATGCTGCAAACCATAAATCATTCCGGCAACACTTCTTGGAAGAGCAACACCAATATACGGAACACCATAGCCCATGGTATCGCAGGCACGTATTTTAATAGGCACACCGCTTGCCTCCGATAATTTACGAAGTTCTATGGCAAATGGCACTACAAAGCCAAAGAAATCTGCTCTTGTAATATCCTCAAAATGACATCTTGGACGTAAGCCGCTGTCAATACATTCCTTTACTATTCCAAGGTACTTATCAAGAGCCTGCTTTCTAGTTAAGCCCATTTTATTAAAAATATGATAATCCGAGCATGAAACCAGTACTCCGGTCTCCTTAATTCCAATATTCTTCACCAGCTCAAAATCCTTTTTAGAGGCACGAATCCAGGTGGTTATCTCAGGAAACTGATATCCTAAGTCCATACAGCGCTCCAATGCTTCTCTGTCACTTTTGGAGTACACGAAAAACTCTGTCTGGCGGATGATGCCGTTCTCTCCACCAAGTCGGTGCAGCATTTTATAGATATCTACCATCTGGTCGGCTGTATATGGACTTCTTGACTGCTGTCCGTCACGAAAGCTGGTATCCGTAATATATATATCCTCTGGCATGTTCATCGGCACACGTCTGTGATTATACGCAATCTTCGGTATCTCCGTATATGGATATAGCTCTCTGAAAAGCTCAGGCTTCTCTACGTCCTGTAGCTCATATTCGTATGGATCAAACTCCAATAGATTTGTGTTGCTGCTTAATTTGATATCGGTCATAATAACAGCTCCTTTCCGCAAGATTGTATTTTTGTATAATTGTATACAATTATACAGTTATGCAAAATATTGTCAAGAATAATATGAATTATTTAATAAAAAAAGAACTATATTACAAATACAAATAAGGATGTGAAGCTCCACACCCCACATCCTTACAGGCACTTAAAGTTAAATACAATTAATCTATCATTCTCTCAATTAATACTAAGGCTTCTTTATCCGCTCTCTGTGCCACATCAATAAGCTCACATATTTGTTCCCTTACCTTCTCATCCGACAGATTCTTAAGCATTCCATCCATATCTGCCCAACCTCCAAGCAAGCCCCACATGGCTTCAACAGTCTTAGCACATTTCTCAAACGCCGCCGCAATTTGCTGATATTCCCAACTGCGCTCCTGCACCTGACCCGCTAAATATTTAAAATACTTAGCTGCACTACCTCGTCCATCAATAATACAGGTCATGGCATCCGTCTGACACAACAGCTTTTCAAATAAAAGCGAATAATTTCCATCCACAGCAAATTCTTTTTCATTCTGCAACGCACACTTCCATGCCTCATACGCCATTACGCCCTTGCTGTAGCCAAATTCCTCTCTTCCGGTCAGCACCTTAACTGCATTAGCTATAATGTTTTCTATCGCAATCTTATCACCAATAATTGCACCCATGCACATAACCGCCTGTGTATCCGTATTCTCCCACCAGTCACGGCTGATAAAATAACCACTATCATCAAACTCAAGGCTTGTGGCAAACTCAGGGTCATTTTGAAAGAAATTCCAGCCAAGCAGCACTTCTCCATTCTCACGATAACCAGTAATGATACAAGGCTCAGGAGGTCCGATAATGCCTAATGCAATACAAGGATAGCCCTCATCAATATGCTCCTTAATAAAAGCCATGAATTCTGCCTTGGTGGTATCTTTATCTCTCCCTAAGAATAAGAACTCTCGTCCCAATGCTCTTGCACCGATTCCGTACACCTCATTGCTTTCACTAAAGGTATGATATATATCCACATTGCTCAAATCCCAGCACTCACGGTTCCACACCATTCTAAAAGCAGCTCCGCTTGCCACCATAGTATTGTAATATTCCAAATCCTCACCCAGATATTCAGAACAAGCCTTAAGACAAATCGGATATGGTGTATTACCTCCATACACTCCATGGGCAACCCTTGGAACACCATATAGAACAGTACTCTCATTATTTTTATAAATATTCTTTTCCATTATAATATCGCTCCTTCGCTCTTTTCCTTCAAGGATTCCGATACTATATACCCCTGTAAAAAGCTCTTGCTTGCCAACTACAGGTCTTTTCCTTCTAAATTCACTAGGTGTCATTCCCACAACCTTACAAAATGCTCTTGTATAGGTTTCAGGATTCGCAAATCCATACTTGCAGGCAATTTCGAGGATTGTTTTATCTGAATTAATCAAATCAAGTGCAGAGCACTTCACCTTTCGCATACGCACATACCGTGCCAGCGGAATGCCCATGCTTTTGCTAAACAAATCTCTTATATGTACCTGCGAAAAGCCTATACGCTGTTGCAGACTCTTATAATCAAACCTTTCATCCTGTATGTGTGCTTCAATGTAACACACAATTGCTTTTACATGTGTTGGGTAACTCATATCAAACTCCTTTTTTTGGCATCGCGATGTAGGTTTATTATAGAGCAATGTGGGGGAGATTGTCTTGACTTTTTTGATGAAGATGTATTACATGTCTGAACCTTTTAATAGTATTTACATTTAAAAATACTCTTTTTTCATGTTAATCTTCTAAATAAAACACTAAAAGGAGATTATTATGAACCTGATAGACACACATATTCAAAACTACCTATTTTTCTGCAAATCGCAAAAATGTCTGGATGATAAAACCATCAAATCCTACAAAATTGATTTAGTTCAGTTTGAAAACCTCCTTACTGAAAAAAATATTTCCCGGATAAATATGGTCCATTTGGAAAGCTACATTGCATTCCTGCATCAGAATTACAAACCCAAAACTGCCAAACGCAAAATCGCCTCTATAAAGGCCTTTTACCACTATCTCGAATATAGGGATATCATTTCAATAAATCCTTTCAACAAAATGCACATCAAATTCAGAGAACCAATAATTCTTCCCAAAACAATTCCACTTCCTACTTTAGAATATTTTTTAAGAACTATTTACAAGCAGCACTCTGTGGCCAAATCCACTCATAAAAAAGAAAAAACGCTCCGCGACATAGCCATCATCGAACTTCTCTTCTCCACCGGAATTCGAATATCCGAGCTCTGCTCCCTAAAAGCAAGCGATGTAAATCTCCATAACAATATCATTCTTATTTTCGGTAAAGGTGCCAAGGAACGCCGTCTCCAAATCGGTAATGATGATGTAATTAAGATTCTGCTGGACTATGCAGAATGCTTCAAAGATGGCATCAAAAAAGGGAATTACTTCTTTACCACCCACTCCGGTCACCCAGTCTCTGACCAAGCGGTTAGGCGGATGATTAAAAAATATGCGGCTCTCGCCGGAATTGATATGCATATTACGCCGCACATGTTCAGGCATACTTTTGCTACCAGTTTGTTGGAAGCGGATGTGGATATTCGATATATTCAGGAAATGCTGGGGCATAGTTCCATTAATATTACGGAAATTTATACGCATGTGGCTATGGGGAAACAGGAGGATATCTTGCGGAATCGACATCCTAGGAAAGGGTTTCGGGTGTGAAAACATAAACCGTTAATTATCCATATAGTCCATAAGAAAATCGCATAATTAAGTAACTACCATATACAAATATTTTTTCTATCACAAATAGTTATTCAAAATACTTTAAAACTAAAAATATAGGTTGCTCATGCAAAGCCCCAAACATACTTCTACTCAAGCTTCTTTGACAGAGTTCTTATATATAGACCAGCTATGATATGATGGATAATTTTTAGTTATCCGTCGGTTTTGTTATGAAAAAGCTGATGGATAATCTGATATTATCTAATAAGAATATATGGAGAATGCAAATGAATTACTTAGAAAATGAAGTACACGAATTATATAATAGAATCATACAAACAAAAGCTTTTTCTTCTGAATACGCAGTGATTTTTGTTTACAACGAAGACTCACTTATCGAAGATGAAGAACATTCTTCAGAGTGTGTTACTTCAATAGAAAAAGATATGATAATAAATTCATTTAGAAAATCTGTACAGTATGTATATGCTATTAACGGAGAAGATGCTTTTATCGATATGTTTCCTGTACTGAAAAAGAAACATAGATACCTATTTGTATATAGTATGGCTCAGAATATAAATGGAATAGGAAGGAGAAGCCTAATTCCCCTTCTTTGTGATTACTACAAATTGAACAACATTGGTTCGAACTTTTTTTCATCTACATTGGGTGCAAACAAAGAATTGATGTATAAGTTAATCACTCCTTATGTAAGTGGAAATATTCCATTTACAATATATTTGAATAAATATACTGATATAAAGCAACTGCTTAAGCAAATGAAATATGGGACATATATTCTCAAACCAAATGACGAATCTGCAAGTATAGGTGTGGAAAAAATCGAAATTTCAGAAACAAATATTCTAAATATTGAAAACAAAATTAAAAGTTACCAAAAAAGATATGCACACTGCTGTATTCAAGAGTATATTGATGGACCAGAAATAGAAATTCCACTAATCCATTACAAACAAGAATATTTTTGTCCTGGATGCGTGGAAATTGTAAATTCCAGTCCATCGGGATATCTTGATTACGATACCATAAAAATGGATGCATATTCTTTTATAGAATATACTGACGCTCTTTCTGATGAAATTATAAATTGTAGTAAAAAAGTTGCCCAAGCATTAAACTTTGAAACTATCTGTAGAATTGATTTCAGAATAAAAAATAATATTCCATATATCATTGATATTGGTGCAAATCCTACAATCTCTTTCCATAGTTCTACAAATTATATTTTTAGAAAACGCTTTGGAAACGAAAGTGCTGTTTACCAACTGTTGCTATTTATAGAATTATCTAATGCAAAGTTACTCGAACCATCTTTCAATGAATCCAAATAAAATAGGAGCTTTATATAATGTATATTTCTTTTCAGGATATTTTTTGCCCCACTCCAATAATTGCTGATGTAATGTGTAAACATTCCAGTTGTTATTAATGTTCATTTGCAAAAAATTTGTTTTTTCATTGAAGAAATCCATATATGGTAAAAGCAAACCAGGAAAATGGTATAATTCACGTTCATGCATAAACGCCTCATAATTTCCGTTTAGAAAATGATAAGTAATCATGTTATGATGCATAAAAAAAAGGTGATATAAATCATTTTCATATAAAAGGATATTATTACTAATTTCTTCTATTTGAAGGCGATTTTCTGTATAGCTTTCCTCTATATATGCAGCCAACAAGTTATTATAAATGATTTGTTGGTCACTAAACGAATAACTACTTACTTTATTGTATAAAGCTATCAGATTACTTAATAACCATTTAGCATTCTTTGCTCGGCTTAGATAGGATACAACTATATAGTTATTGGTTGCGGATAATGAAACAGCATTTTGTTCCCAAAGTATATTATTAAATTCTTTTAATAGAATATTTTTTGCTTCTTCATATTCACCACACATTCCGAGGCTACAACTGTAATTAATGGCAGAATATTTGTGTTCAGCCGGATACCCTTCACTCAAATTATATGCTTGTTTTGTTAAAAGCAATCCTTCACTATAATCATTATAAAACAATGCATTACCTAAACGTAAATATTTTATTTCAACTTGTAATGGAAGATTTGATTTTCTCAAATATCTAATAAGTCGTTGCACAACCTGTGTAGTCTCATAACTATCCTCAATGCATGTAGAAAACACAAGATAGTCAAAAATGAATAAACTATGTTCTTTATATGTAACACTTATTCTTATATCACTCAGTAGTTTCCGATATAATTCATCAATTTTTTTCAAAAAAGCTTGTGGCATTACCTCGTATGAAACCTTAGAAAGACTGCTCAAGCAAATTAATTTATCTTCTGAAGATAAAAAATCTAATTCAGACAATCCTAAAAAACTACCCATACATATATCTTTAATATTTGTT
>JAZQLB010000073.1:0-1745 GCA_045542475.1 Lachnospiraceae bacterium
GTCTGGTAGTTAGTATCGCAAAGCGTTATGTGGGACGTGGTATGCTTTTCCTTGACTTGCTTCAGGAAGGTAACCTTGGTCTTATTAAAGCGGTTGAGAAGTTTGATTATCGCAAAGGTTATAAGTTCTCAACATATGCTACATGGTGGATCCGTCAGGCAATTACAAGAGCGATTGCCGACCAGGCAAGAACTATCCGTATTCCGGTTCATATGGTAGAAACCATTAACAAATTAATACGTGTCAGCAGACAGTTATTACAGGAACTCGGAAGAGAACCGTCGCCGGAAGAAATTGCGGAAGAGATGAATATGCCGGTAGAACGTGTGCGTGAAATACTGAAAATCAGTCAGGAACCTGTTTCTTTGGAAACTCCTATCGGTGAAGAAGAAGACAGTCATCTTGGTGATTTCATTCAGGATGATAATGTACCGGTACCTGCGGACGCCGCTGCATTTACTCTGTTAAAGGAACAACTTGTGGAGGTGCTCAGCACATTGACAGACAGAGAACAGAAGGTTCTCAAACTTAGATTTGGTCTTGAGGACGGAAGAGCTAGAACTCTTGAAGAGGTTGGTAAGGAATTTAATGTAACAAGAGAGCGTATCAGACAGATTGAGGCTAAGGCTTTAAGAAAGCTAAGACACCCAAGCAGAAGCCGCAAGCTTAAGGATTATCTTGATTAATCAGTGTATGAGGTGATTTAAGTGAAATTATCATCAAGACTACATATGGTAGCTAATCAGATAACTCCGGGAAAAATAGTAGCAGATATAGGGACTGATCATGGGTATATTCCTATATATCAGGTGATTAATGACTTATCACCCTACGGATATGCCTGTGATGTTAATGAAGGACCATTAGAGAGAGCAAGGGCGAACGTTTCGTTATATGGGGTAAAAGATAAGGTTTCTCTTATTCTCTCGGATGGACTTAAGAATTTAACAGATATTAAAGAAAGAAATCCCCAGTCCATAGTGATTGCTGGAATGGGAGGTCTGCTGATAAATAGAATCCTAAGTGAAGGTATGGAGTTGGCAAAGTCGGCAGATGAGCTTATTCTTTCACCCCATTCGGATTTAGCTGAGGTAAGAGCCTTTCTTTACAAGAATGGCTGGTGCATAATGGCAGAGGATATGGTGAAGGAAGATGGCAAATTTTATACGGTTATAAAAGTCATAAAGCAGGAATATGATATGTCAAAAGAACAAGATATATCAGAGACGGAAAGTGAGCTGTTTTTGGCTTATGGTAAAGAGCTTCTTTTAAACAGGCATCCTGTACTTAAGGAAATGCTTTTAAAGGAGCTTGATACCGATAACAGAATTTTGGAGAATCTAAGGACGAACGGAAGCGAGGCTTCTGCCTTTAGAATCAAAGAAATTCAGGATAAGCAGGAACTTATTGCTAAAGCAATGAAATATTTCTAAATAGGAGGTATAGGGCATTGGCAGGAAGTAATGTATTGCTATTGGAATTAGCCTATGAGGCACAAAAGAATTATAAGGAAAGAATAGTACTGGCGAGAGTTAAGGGTAAGCTAAAGGAATTATTTAAAATCATTGATACGGACGATGTGGCAGATATAGAATGGGTTACAACTGCCGAAAGTGCCGGAATGCTTACATATCGCAGAAGTGCAACATTTCTTATGCTTAAGGCAGTTAAGGATGTATATGGTGCAGATGTCAGTAAGGTCTGTGTTGAATATTCTATCAGTAAGAGGTATTATTGCAGCGTAC
>JAZQLB010000074.1:0-18098 GCA_045542475.1 Lachnospiraceae bacterium
GGCCATATAAAACGAGAATCAAAGACGTTTTATTTCGTGTACCCTTTTACCACTTTTTCTGTATCAAATACAATGAAATATCCATGACTTAGGTTTATTCACTGAGATAGAAAAGGCCGAAAAGCCTTGAATTTTCAATAAAAAACACTTGAATATATGAGGAGGTCTGATCATGAAAAATTATGTGAAAATAGAGAAGAAATCATTGTTATTCAATTATTATGCCTACATCGATACAGAGGAGTATCTTGCGGATAGTATCTTTATTCAAGAGAAACTTAAAGTGTTCTTTGGTAAGACTGGAAGAAAGCAAGACAGCCAGTATGTAGTACTATGCAAGGTTTGGAAGTGGGATGCAGAGAAATTTGTTCATGCAATGGGGATGCTTTACAATAAACTGTTGCTGTTAGGACATGGAGAAGGTGTTAATTTCTTTGAAGAGTTAGGGATTCGAGAGTAACATATAGGATTTGTAAGCGCTCTGGCTTCGGTTAGAGCGTTTACAGAATTATGGCTCAATGGTGCTTTTGTATTAAGATTTCGATAGAAAATGCTACTATTAGATGCGGGAGAAGCAAGTGTTGGTTGGTAGAGTTTTTTGGATAGAATTATTATAATAATAGTAATAATTCATGGAGGTGACACTATGGGATTTGCGGAAGAGTTGGTCAAAAATAGAAAAGCAATAAATATGACACAGGAAGATTTAGCAGAGCGATGTGATGTTTCCAGACAGGCGGTGGCGAAATGGGAAAAAGGTGAATCTTTACCAGATGTTTATTTGATTGCAAAATTGGCAGGGATGTTTAATGTTACAATTGAGGAGCTGATATGGTCTAGAGATACAGCAGTACTAGAGAATAGAAATCACTATATTCGAATAATCGAAGAAGCAGATAAAAAAGATTTTTGCATGCTTATGCGAGAACATAGATATTTTGGTGGATTATTAAAGTTAATAGATAAAATGGATACTAGCTCAGATGCGGACGAAATATATTGGAATGGATATTTGTATGAGGGAAAGACATATGTTATTCGTTCTAAGGAAAATAATGGATTTGCAGGTTACATATACATAGAATCCATTGATACGCATGCGCCTCAGATGACAATGCAGTTTGATAAGCAAAAGGAATTTGATAAGAGTGATTTTGCATTGATTCGAGAATTTTTTAATTGGATAAATAAAGAGTATCATGTGAGGGCTATACAGGTATTTACTAATTCTGATTTGGAGAGAGCATTATTTTCATATATTGGATATGAAAATACGAAAGATGAGGTTATGTTGGCTCTGCCGGTGTAATTTTAACGTAACCAAGTACTGGAGCAGATTACAGAAGTTGAAAAAACTCTGTGATATGTTTTAATTTAAGGAAAACCTTAGTAGCAGGAATTTTCATTTTACTACTATTTCTACTACTAACAGGTAGTCACAACTTGCTATATTATGCTATAATTTGCCTAGTTAGCAAGAAAATCGAGTTTAAAACAAAAAACCGGAATATCCCGCGAAACACGGCATTTCCGGGCAAAAAGGAGCAACCAATTACTATGATAAAAATATTATTTATTTGCCACGGCAACATCTGCCGCAGCACCATGGCTGAAAGCGTCCTAACCCACCTGGTAAACCAACGCCGCCTAACCCACCAATTCTACATCAATTCCGCCGCCACCAGCCGCGAAGAAATCGGCAACCCGCCACACTACGGTACAGTGGGCAAGCTCCGCCAAGTCGGAATACCGCTAGTCCCACACCGAGCCGTCCAAATGACTGCCAAGGACTACGAAGAATACGATTACCTGATTGGCATGGACACTGCCAATATCCGTAACATGCAGCGAATAGCGGGCGGTGACCCGGATGAGAAAATTTACAAGCTTCTGTCCTTCATAGGCTCAGGGGCAGACGTAGCTGACCCATGGTACACCGGAGATTTTGACAAGACATATGAGGATGTGATGAAGGGCTGCAAAGCCTTTTTAGAATATGCCCTAAACAGGTAAAGGAGAATATGCCTTATGGCATAAGAACACTTTGCATAATTACAATTATTCAATCGCACAAAAAACCTCGCCGAGGAAGGTGGCGAGGTTTTTCATTTCTAATTCTTTTTTATATGAACTTTTAGGAACTAGCGCCTTCAAAGCCGATCATAAGTCCGCCTTTTTCTGCGTAGAAGTAGCAGAGGCCGGTGGTGTGGGCAATTCGGATGTCGATGTTGCCGAATTCGGCTTTAATCAGTTCAGCCAGCTTGTGTGCGGCTGATTCATTGTAGCAATGGTCTATGCGGAGTTTGCCTCCGGTGTAGCCTAATGCCTTCATGTTTTTGATTATGCTTACAAGGGCATTCTTTTCGCCACGAGATTTGTCGGTTGGCTGTAAATCGCCCTTTACGCTGGCACGACCAACTACACGGATTCCAAGAAGTCCGCACAGCTTGGCAACGGCAGGATTAACACGACCGTTATTTGCCAGATTCTTAAGGGATTCAAGGGAGAACAGAAGATATGTTGTCTTCTGATAGGCTGTAATCTCCTTGCAGATTTCATCATAGCCCTTGCCAGCTAGAATAAGCTCCTTGAGCTTCTCAATAATTAGCCCAAGCTCAGGACCTGCTGAAAGGGAATCAATTACAAATACATGACGCTCAGGATGCTCCTCCTCGTACTGGTTCTTAGCAACAACTGCGGCATTATAGCTGCCGGAAAGAGTGCTGGTAATGGTAACGCAGAATACATAGTCCGCATCGCCAAATGCCTCAAGCCACTCGCCTGTACCAGGGCAGGCTGTGCCGGAACGGCCTTTGTAGGAATCAAAATAGTTAATCATGTCTGAGATATCAAGCTCACTGTTATCTACAAATTCCTTGCCATCTGTTGTAATTTTAAGGGGAACAGAAGCATAATCAATTCCGCTAAAGGTTGTTAAGTTAGATGACGAATCGGATACAATTTTATATTTCATGGGATATATTCCTTTGCTTTTTTATTAATATATCTATTTTCTATATCTAATATACATAGTATTCAAAACTATGTCAAGTTAAAATGAAAACTTTGTTTGATGGTATTTTCTTCACTAAAAAATAGTATTTGAAATACAACTTGTGGTATTTTTTCTTTAGCGATATAATTTAATGGCAAATAAGAAAGAGAGGGATTTGGCATGAAGGATATATTAATATATGTAGCAATAATATATTTTGTGATTATTAATTTGTTAGGATTAATTATTATGGCAGTGGACAAAAAACGCGCCATCAAAAAGGCATGGCGCATTCCGGAAGCAACTTTATTTTTAATTGCCCTTATTGGTGGTTCTATTGGTACAACCTGCGGCATGTACTTGTTCCACCATAAAACCAAGCATTGGTATTTTGTAGTAGGTATGCCGCTAATCCTGCTTGCTCAATGTATAGCCGCAGGATTGATATTTGTTTAGGCTGGTGATTGCCAGCATGAAAACAGGTAAAAAGTAAAACGGGTACATGGAGGTCTTGTTAGAGCATAAGTGTTTCTTACCTGAAACAGGGGGATTAATATCCCTCCTTACGTCTCTGCTCACGCATATCACGTCTCTTTAGAGCAGCCTCATACTCCATCTTCTGCTCCTCGGTTTCTAAGATAAGCTCAGGAACCTGCAGGGGCTTTTCATTTTCATCAATAGCAACCATTACGATGTAGGCGCGGTTAATAACCTTACGGATTCCGTTCAAATCCTCAGTATAGGTATCTACGCGGATTTCCATGGAGGAGGTGCCAACATAAGTTACCTTGCCCACCAGTACTACCAGTTGTCCTACATGAACAGGGGCTTTGAACTGGAGATTGTCAATGGCGGCAGTAGTAATATTGGCATTGGAATGTCTTCTGGCAACAATGCCTGCCAGCTCATCAATCCATCTAAGCAGCTCACCGCCAAATAGTCTGCCATAATGATTAATATGCTCCGGGCGGATAAGGTATTGCTGTTCAGTTAAAGAATCGCTTACTTTCTTGGTTGGTCTCATATATGCCTCCATATTGGAAATATTAAAAAAAGTATAGAATGTATAGGTTGGCTTTGTCAATGGAAATAAATATGAAAAACGGAGTTTTGTAATGGGGAAAAAGAAAAAAGTTGCATATTTCTTAACATAATAATACAATAATATTATAACCTCAGAAAGGACTTTTTTATGAAACCAAATTCTAAATCCTACTTGATCATATGGTATATAATCGGTGCAATTGCACTTTTAACAATAATTTTAAAATTAACTGACACCTTAGGGATTCTTGAGGTTGGCATTGATGCGTGGACGGGTTATGGTCTGTCGGGCTTACTGTTGCTTAGTGCCATATGTCAGGTGCTTGCCTTTAAGCAAATGAATACGCTGTTTTATACTCAGAGCATGTCGCAGGAGCGTGAGGAAATAGCAACACTTTTTGAGGCGGCGAAGACTGATATGGCAGAAAAAGGTATCAATCAGTGGGATGAGATATATCCGAATATCAATGATATCAATGATGACATTAACAAAAATCAGATGTACACCGTTCGAATGGGCAATAAGCTGGCAGGTGTGTATGTGATTAATGAAGAATCGGATAATGCTTATAAATTTGGCACATGGACTGACACAGAAGGCAAATATGTTGTTATTCACAGACTCTGTGTGGTACCGGAATTTCAGAATACGGGCATTGCGACAAAGATTATGGAACATATTGAGGCGGAACAGAAGAAGCTTGGTGTGACCTCCATTCGACTGGATGTATTTTCTAAGAATCCTTACGCTCTGAAATTATATGATAAGCTGGGATATCAGAATGTGGGGGATGCCTATTGGCGCAAGGGTAGATTTTATCTTATGGAGAAAGTGCTGTAACATATTAGTATAAGCATGACATTGAATGGTTATGACATCAAATAGGTATGGCATAACGCAGGCTGAACAAGAGAGGTTAAAGTATGAATAATCAGGAACTGCTACAATGGGTCGATAATAGACTTAACGAATTAAAATCAAATAAACAGGCAGAATTTTCATCAAGTCTCACACCGGGAAGTAAGCCAATGCTTGGAGTTAAGATTCCTGAGCTTAGGAAAATCGCAAAACAGCTTGCAAGGGAGGATTATAATTTCTTTCTTAAAAATGCACCGGAGGAATACTGGGAGTATCAGCAGCTTAAGGCATTTACTATAGGCTATATTAAGACGGAGGTGTTTGAAGTGACGGCTCTTGCGGATGAATTTATACCGAGACTTCAGGACTGGAGTGTTAACGATTCTTTATGTCAGAATTTTACTATTGCAAAGAAGAGCAGGGAGCAGGTATGGAACTGGCTTATGTGCTATGTGGATAAGGATGATGAATATTCACAGAGGGTTGTGGCTGTTATGATGCTTAGTCATTTTCTGGTGGAGGAGTACATAGACAGGGTGCTTGCGGTATGTGACCGCCTGCAAAATGAGGGTTATTATGCCAAAATGGCAGTGGCATGGTGCGTGGCAACTGCTTATGCCAAGTTTCCAAAGCAGACCCATGAGTATATGCTTAATAATAAATTATGCGACTGGACTTATAATAAGGCAATTCAGAAAATGATAGAATCATATAGAGTATGTGATGGTGACAAAGTTGTGCTGAGGACAATGAAAAGAACATAATGGAGAAAACAAAATGGAAAGAAATGTAGACCTTAACGAGATAACTGATGGAAAGCTATATGGTTTAAATGATATGGTAAAGGCAGGCTGTGACGATTGTTCAGGTTGTTCGGCATGCTGTCGGGGCATGGGCAGCTCCATCGTGCTTGACCCGCTAGATGTGTTTCGTCTTATGCAATGTGAAAAATGTACCTTTGAGGAGCTTCTAAAGGATAAAATAGAGCTTAATATTGTGGATGGACTTATTCTGCCTAATCTTAAGATGGCAGAAAATACCGGAGCCTGTGCATTTTTAAACGAGGCGGGCAGATGTAGTATTCACCCGTACAGACCGGGTATTTGCAGGATTTTTCCATTAGGAAGACTGTATGAGGATGGCTCATTTAAATACATATTACAGGTTAATGAGTGTAAAAAGAGCAACAGAACTGAGGTTAAGGTGGGCAAATGGATTGATACACCTCAGCTTATTACAAATCAGCAGTATATTAATACATGGCACTATTTTCTAAAGGATATGGGGGCGTTACTTAAGCAGGCAGACAGCTCTGAGGTGACTAAGCAGCTTACAATGTATGTGCTTAATTTGTTCTTTGTTACGCCGTATGATTTGGAACAGGACTTTTATGGGCAGTTTGACATCAGGATTGCACAGGCAAAGAATGTAGTTGAGAGGCTTGAAGGCTGTTAAATTGTAATATATGATGTAAGCATATTCTGCATCATATTTCATATCAAAGAAACAAAATAACAGATATTTTAGAAAGAGGAATGTAAAATGAACAGTAACACATATACATCGGCAGATATAGTATTATATAACACAAAAACCGGCACGAGAGTTACTGAGAAATCATTAGTAGCCTACGATACTGTAAGCTATAAGATATTGGCAGTTGGAAATGAGGCTGACAGACTTAGCATTACCAATAACCAAGCCTGTGTATCTCCGTTTCGTTTAGGTGAGGTGTCAGATTTTACTGTTGCTACAGCACTTATGAAGCAGCTTATTAAGCGTGAGATTACAGGGAAAATTATGAAGCCTGTGCTTGCGGTGTGTTTGCCAAGGTTTGAGAATGCAGTTGCTTCAAAAGCTTTTGAAGAGTTGTTTTTGGTTGCGGGGGCAAGGCGTGCAGATATTTTTTATGATGTGACATTGGATGAATTTATAAATAATCATTCCAAGGAGCTGGGGCATTATTCAGGGATAATCTGGATTACTAAGGTGGATAAATCTGAGTATGCCAAGGAGCTTCTTAGTGATACCTATGAAAGATTAAAGGGCTGGGGCTTTTCAGGGGAATGGCAGCTTAATATGTTAAAGGAAATTAAAGAGAAATGAAGCTGATTTATAAAAGAGCGACCATAGAGGATATAGCAGTACTTACAGAAACAAGAATATTGGTTCTTAGAGCAGCTAATCAGTTAGCAGATGATGCGGATATGCAGGCAGTTAAGGAGGCATCATTTAAGTATTATCTGGAGGCTTTGGCAGATGACAGCCATGTGGCGTATCTTGTTTTTGATGAGGAGGTATTTGTGGGGGCAGGAGGCGTAAGCTTCTATAAGGTAATGCCAACATATCATAATCCAACAGGCAGAAAGGCATATATAATGAATATGTATACAAAGCCTGAGTACAGAAGACAGGGCATTGCATATAAGACCTTGGATTTGCTGGTTTCGGAGGCTAAGAAAAGAGGTATAACAGCCATATCACTTGAGGCAACCACGATGGGCAAACCTCTGTATGAAAAATATGGCTTTGTAATGATGGAAGATGAGATGGAGCTGATATAGTATTAATCAAATGCCAGACCAAAATAAACAGGTGGTATTAGGTTACTGTCATTAAATGAATAATACATTGCAAATGGGCGTTCGTTACCTATGGTACGGAATACGCCCTTTTGGTATCCGAGCTCCTTAATGATGGCAGGAGCTTTTTTTGTATTGCCCAAAAGCTCGATTCCGTTTAAAAGCTCTCCTTTGCCATGACAGGCAAGCAGAAAATCATGTCCGGCGTATAGGGTGGCATAGGTTTCTAAGAGTGTCAGATTTTCATTTTCCTGTATAATACCGTTTGACGGCAGATAGAGGCGACGAAGTCGGGCATATTCTGACAGACTTACAGGCTGTAGCAGACTTTCATATATAGGAATGTCACAAGCTGTAGGTGTAGAAATGTCAGGTATAATGTAGGCTTCAGGCTTCATATGGGAGGATGAAGCAGCATGGAATTGTAGGGGCGTGCCGGCATCGGAAATATTTGCAGCAGCACATTCAAATTCATTTATATAGGCACAGGCGTGATAGCCCATATTCTCATATAGTCTAAAAAGCCCTTCGTCACCGGGCACCAGAATGGCTCCCTCATAGCCCAGCCCTGCAAGGTGGGTATGGGTATTTTCCATCAGCTTGTGGCATATACCACAGCCACGATATTCCTCGGCGGTTGCCACAGCATAGATATAAGCTATAGGGGTATTTGTAAGTGTATTGGTATTATCTGTTTTTCGGGTACAGTTAAACCAGTACAATGCAGCAATTACCTGTCCGTTTATTGTAACACATCTGCAACGGTCAGGACTAAAGGCAGTATTAAAAAAGGTATCTAAAAATTCTTCACTATCTCCAAAAGCCTCCTGCCACAGCAGACGTAATCCTTTCTGCTGGCAATCAAGAGGCTTATCAATTTTCATGGAATTTATCAGTTGGCATTTATAAGGCATGGTCCGTCTCCTTAAGTATCGCATAGCATTTTTCAATCATATGGTGTGGATAATAGCTTTCCTTGGATTTACGAAGTCCTTCTATACCCATGTCCTCCTCACGGTCAAGATAATGTATGTGTGGGTGCTTGTCACGAATATACCTTGCATACTCGCAATTAATGGCAGTATAGGCACCATCTATGTCAGGACGTGCCTTTTCAAAATGTACATCAAAGGTATCCGAAGTCATCTGACTTCCAAGAGTTACGGCAAGGACTGTTTCTTCATTTAAAAGTACAAGCCCTTCCATTCCAAGCTCCTTATAATTGCTAAGCGCCTTTTCGATAGCAATACGCTCCATATCAAAATCTGAATCAGGTGCCTCCTTTAGTCGCAGTCTGTACCATTCATCAATCATCTGACGTACCCTGATAATATTAGTACCATTTAGCGGCTCTGTATGATAATCAGGAAAATTATTTTGAAAACGCTTTAAATGATTGCGTTTGCGGTGGTATTTACGCCCTTTGAGGTCTGCAAGGTCATTAATGTCATACACATAGTCATACATATCACGGCTGCAGGTAAAACGGAAGCGGTCAGGATACAGCTCCTGTATGGTTTTTACGGCATCACCATACAGACTGCTTATGCGGCAGGGAATTCCCCTTTCTTTAGCATCCACAATAATGGCATCAAGCACAGGCTTTTTATCACCAACGCCTGCCGGATAAGGGTAAATGCTTAATTCGTTAAAATGAGATAGTAAAACCATATGCCCATGCACAATAGCAGCATTCTGATTGCCCCATATACACAGATTAGCAAAGGCATGCTCACAGCCACGCTCAATTCCGTCTAAAAGATAAGGGGTATATAGTTCTTTGTCTTTATAGGTAATTGGTTTAAAGTCAATCATTTAAGTGCTCCTTAAAATGTTCTGTATGTATAGATTAATTATGATTAGATTTTGTTATTGTAACTTTGTTTTGAGTTGTCTCAATGTAATTAAAGTATGCTTGTAATAGAGGTACTTGTCAATAGTTTAGGATTGCCTGTAAACTAGGAATTTATGTATTAGGCAGGCTTCATATAGCTATTTGACGGGAGATAATTGGTTTGTATTTGCATGGTGTGGGTGGTACAATTAGCGTAGGTATAAGCCTGTGTTTGGGTAAAGGAAGCTTTATGAAAAAAATGATGGGTTCAAGGAATTTGCTAACAGCTATGAAGAAAAAACAGATGGGAAAGGGTATTGGGGGAAAAGATAAAAGGAAACGATTTATCTTATTTTTTGTTGCCATTTTTCTGGTAATTGTATATGTGGCGGCTAATGCAGTCAGTATATGGCTGTACGCAGACCGGGATGAACAGTGTAAGGCGTATTCTTCTCCTACATCAACTACACGGTATATAAGTCTTAAGACAAAGCTGCCATTTTTGGCAAGAGAGGTATTTTTCTATATCGGGTATAAATGGTATAGGTGGTTTGATTAGGGTGTGGAGGAAAAAGTAGGAAAAAATTTAATTGACTTAGTATCAAAAACATACTATTATATAAAAGTGTCAAAAGGAAACTATCATAAATCGCATCAAAAAAGAAAAATATACTATTTACAGTTACGGAGGGCTGAAATGAAGATAAATATCGAAGAAATTGCAGAAACCCTGCTATGGGAAAATGTATCAAACTATGTGGAGCAGATAAGTAGTTTGCAACCTATACTCAAGGATTGCTGGTACATAGACAAAAACCTTATAGATAGAGTTAATTATTGTGAAGTATTGGATACAGAGGAGTTTTTAGTTCTTGATACTGTTAAGACAGAGGAGCATATACAGGTAAAATTTGAGATGCCATTTGTTCTGTGTTGCTGGCAGGATGAAAAGCAATTACTCCGTGTTTCTGCCGTGATAAGTGGCTGCTGTGAAATCCCAGATGAAAAGCATTTTAATTATGATGAATTGGATTTCTACGATATGGATGGGAATGAATTGCTTTCATATGGCGATATGGTGAGAATCTTTGATGTGGAGTACAGCGGTGTTGAGGCAGGGCAGATTTAGTAAGCAGTTTAGATGAGGTGAAATTAATGTATTGGGTTGGAAGCTGGCTGCATGAGATGCCAAAGGAAACGCAGAAGGATGGACGGCAGGATATAATTATCCGATTATGCTTTGGTCCACTTGAAACGGATATATGGGGTATTAAGGATGGCAAATTCTTTTCTGAGTATCATGTGATTGAAGGCTTTGAGGATTATACATTTGAATATGTTGATGCAGAGACTTTTTTTAAGGAGCTGGATTATGAAATAGAGGTTTGTAGGAAAAGAGGTTTTACTGAGCTGGAAAAAAGGCTGGAGGAGATAAAGATAGAGCTGGGGAAACAACATGATAAAGAAAATGAGTATTTAGATGATTGCGAGGCAGAGGCATGAAGGGAATTATACTACATAAAGAAAAGCAAGGTTTCACATACCTTAATCCGATTTTTGAAGCGATGGATAATGTGCAGGAGCAATTTAACTGGCTTATTACAGAATGTGATGAGTGGGAAGATATATTTGCAGGGTATCAGTGCCATAGGGGAAAAGATTATGTATGGATTAAAGGTTACGAGCTGACACGACTGGTAAAGAAGAACAAGGATGTTCAGATGATATGGGGAGTATTATCAGGCTTTGAGGCTGACTGTTCAGTAAAGGAGGTTTTAAAGTATCCAAGACCTTATGCGGATATGAACCGTTCATTATGGCAGTCACCAGTAATTATGCAGAATCCTTTGGCAAGTGTGGAAATAGTTGCGTTTGACAGTAGCTGTACACTGATAAAAAGCAGGGATGAAAAATTGCTTGAGAAAATTATGCAGGCATTTAAGGGGGCTGAGGATTTGGAAAGCTTTAATCAGGGGGAAAGCCATGATGAAGAAGCCTATGAAAGGTGGCTTAAGGAAAAAGGCAGCAGGTGTGAGGAGTGCAAATTATATGAAACAATACCTACATCAAAATGTCCGGTATGTGGGGATGTAGTGGATTTATTGATTCAGGGTATGTCGCTTTCATTAAGCTGTAGAAGATGTAATTATGGCTTGGCAAGTACTGCAAATCCATTGTGCCTGTGTGATAATGGAAAGTATGGCAGGGAATGGTATGACAAGATAGAAGATTGTCCGTATGCTGTAGAATGTAAATAGCTGGGGCGAAAGGGGATTAATAGGTGCATGGAGGGATAAAATGTTTAAAAAGTTTAATGGTGCAAATGACAATTATATAAAAGAATACGAAGATGCTGTACATATGGTGCTTCCAAAGGATTACAGAGAATTTCTTCTCGATACAAATGGAGGCTGTTTTGAGGATGAGCTTTATACAGTTGGGGTTGAAGAGCTTAAGGAAGAGGTAGGTATTGATGTTTTATTTGGTTTCAATATGGATAGAAGTCTGTGCCTGAATACATGGTATGATGAGTATAAGTATGATTTGGAAGAGGATATGGTTATCATAGGAAACTCAATAAATGCGGGATTGATTTTACTTATTTGGAAGGAGCATGTAAAAGGCATTTTTTTATGGGACCATTGCTTAGAGCTGGAGCAGTCAACGCCGGAGGAATGCTTATATAAGATTGCAGGCAGCTTTGAGGAGTTTATTAATTCATTAAGAAAACATTGTTTATAAAGTGATAGAGGAAAGTGATATGGAAGAATTAATTACCAGATTAGAAAATATTGATTTTACTGATATGGATGTTGATGAGCTTTTAGACAAAAGGGATGAGGAGGCGTTTGATAGTGAATGGATGCGTGTATACAATGAGCTTGAGAAATTGAAACAGGAAAATGTGTATACAGAAGAGAACAGGAAGCATAATTCTGATATTAGGGAGATTGCATTTAGGAAGGTCTATGAGCTATCGGGGGATAGTGATTTGGCAGGATATGTATCTGATGATTTTGGTATGATACTGGATAGCAGATTACTGGGATTTTCAGATGACTGGCTTGACCGTATGGTTGACTGTTATATGAGCGGGTATGTGCCATGTGGCATTTTACAATAAAATATTATAAATTGATAATCCAAAGGAATACATTACACCGGAACTTTTTAACTTGAAAATGAACAGAGGCTATAAAATAAGTTAATAGTTGTTTTAAAATTTGAGGAGATACTTGCTATGGGGAATATGAGGATTTTAAAGCATTTTGGACAAAGTGATAGTGTCTATGGAGGGAAGTATGTTGGGTTTTTTACAGAAGCAAACAACAGGAAAAAGTGAATACATAGAAAGGCTTAAGCAGGCTGCAAACGAGCTGAGAGCCGGAAAGCAAAATTATTTACCAGTTGTCTATCAGGCACTGGCTTCAGATGACAGGGGAATTTTACAGTTTGCTGCACATGAGATTGCCCAGCATATGCAGGGGCTAGATTCTGTTAAGCTGATACGATTAGATGAAGAGTTTCGCCAGTACAGTTCCATGGAATGGACTATTAATTGGCAAAATGTAGATATAAGTCTTTGGAAGACAGAGCTTAAAAATCGTGAAGAATACCTGTGGGCAATAAGGTTGGGAACCTTTCATCCGAATGGGTATTTTCGCGAAAAATGTATTTGGGAGCTGGCAAATGATGAGGCTTCAGTAAAATTCGCATTGTTACGTCTGAATGACTGGGTGGACCAGGTAAGAACTGCGGCAGAAGCAGCGTGTGCATACATAAGTGAAATAAGTATTGAGGAATTGGTGAATTGCCTGCCTTATCTGGAGAAGGTAAAGCAGGGAGGGCGTAGAGACAGAGATGTGCTTAGTTTTCTGGAAGAGAGTATCGCCAGAGGGATTATAGGTAAGCTTAAGAAGGTGGATTTACAAAATCTGAGAAGATATGAGATAAGAGCAAGAAGGTATCTGTATCAGATGTTGTTAGAGCGTAAGCTTTTGAGTAAGGACGAAGTGGAGCAGGTGCTGGAGCGGGAAAATAATGGTCAGTGTCAAAGCTTAATTATGGCTATGCTCTTGAAGAATTATGAACTGTCTATTGCAGAGCTTGACGAATACTTGGAGCACAAAAGCAAGGTGGTTCAGAGAAAAGCACTGGAGAAAAAATATAGCATATTGGGTACAAGCTGGAAAGGCTTGGAAAAGAAGCTGCTATCGACTTCGGCAGGTGTGCGTGGCGATGTAAGCTATATTTTACGAAAGCACACAGAATTAGATATAGTAGCATATTATGCGGAACATTTGGAAACACCATACAAAAAGATTAGTATCCTTGGTATTGGTGAAAACGGAACTGCCAAGGATGCCGGGATTTTACTCAGATATCTGGAGGAGGATGCTGAGGGAATCGTAAAGAGTGCTATTCATGCCGTTAGTATGCTATTAGGCACAGAGGCAGGTGATATCTTCTGGACATTCTTGCAGGATGAGCGTGAGGTGGTGATTAGGGCAGCATACCGGGAAATCGTTGCTAATAATATTTCCTTTGGGGCAAAGCAGGTATATGAGCTGTTTATGCAGACGAAGTCGCAGTTCTTAAGAGAAAAGCTGGCATATCAGTTGTTAAAAAGAGAGCATTCATGGGAACGCCTGCCTTATATCCTTAAGCTGTATTGGTATGAGGAGGAAGTCGTTAGAATGGTAATTAGGCGGGCTGTCTGTGGAAGAAGTGAGTATGGCAGTATTTCTAAAGAAGTGGCAGAAGAAATTTGCAGTATTCTAGGGGATGAAAAGTATAACATACCGGAAGAATTGAAGAAGAGTATTGAGTTTGATTTAAGGTTTGTTGTGAAAGGATAAAAGGAGTCGGAGGATGAATATATGATTAAAGAAAATATAGTATCCCTTTGGTTAGGAAATTTTGAGTCAGAGGATATGTTTATGGAATATATAACAGAAGAATATACAGAGGATGGAGATGGTATTGCTTCTGAGTTTTGTAAGGAATTTTTTGAGGGAGATGAGCCATATGAGCATGATTTACTTGAATGCTTTATTACAACAAGGTCAAGGGATATTAGTGTTTTATTAGAGGGTTGTTCTTATGACGAGTCAGTTATAAAATCCTTATCAGAGGCACTTGGTGGGTGTGTGGATGAAGAGTATAATGCAGTTATATTGATATATGATTTTGAAATGGATGGAATTCCTTTGAAATCGGATATGAAGGTGAAGTATATTGCATCTGTTCCATATGAGAAAATATAGAGGAGAATGATTATATGGAATTTGAAGATTCGACCTATGAAAATCAATATGGTAAATGTGCATATCTGGCAGGTGCAATAAGGGTTATTTGTGATGCATTAGATATGGCGACCTGCAAGGCAGGCGTGCAATATGAGGCGCTGGCAAGTGATGTGTTCTGCATTGGAGAGAATGAAGAGATGGCAGTAAATGACCTTGTAAGAGAACGCCTTGAAAAGCTGATTTTGGAAGAATTTGGTGATGCAAGAAGGGAGAAACGCTTAGAAGCTGCAAGACAGCTGGATTTGCAGCTTGAGCCATGTGATAAGCCGATGAAAGAGGTTATATTAGATTGCTATAGGAATAAACAGGATGTGGATTTTGTGAAGCTTGAAGCGGGAGTTGAAGAATATTGTAGGGATGTGGAATATTATCTTGGAAAGCCACAGGAGATTTTACGGCTTACAAATGAATCTGCAAGAAAAGCGGATATTTTGGGTGAAGTGTATTTGTATGTTTTATTTAATGCTTTTTTTGTAAGGTTTGAATCTCATATGCTTATGTTTTTGCGTGGGTCGGTTGAGTAGATATTGGGAGATAATAGAGCAACCTGAAAAGGAAGTTTTGTAGGTTTTAGTTGGTTGTATAATGGGGAGGGATAAAATGTCAGACAGAAAAAAACAAAGAGGACAACGGCGCAGATTGAATGTTCTGCTTGAAAATATATGCGGTTTTACCCCATTTCAGAATACATCATCTACATATGAGCATTTTCATGTTCCGAGCAATATGTTTATTGAGCATAAGAAAACTGCCGGATGGATTAAAACTGCATTTATAAGAAGCTGGATTAGTAAGACGGAAGAGATTATTAAGCTGAAGCCAAAGGAGTTACCGTTTTGCAAGGTGGTTGCTATGATTGATGTTCCAAATCTATGGAGCTCACAGATTATCATTTTCTATGAAAAAGATTATTATGATACCTTTTGGGAGAGAAATAGCAAGGGGCAGATTTGGAGACTGCTTGAAAGGGAGAATTTGTCATTGGTAAAGGAAAGAAACATAGTAACCTTTCTTTGTGAAAAGGGATATGAAGAGATAATTGGCGAAGGTGAGGAGCTTGAAAAGGCGGTGCTTTGGTTTTATGGCGATTTATAAACATAGCATAGTGGATATGAGGAGTGAAGTGTATGAACCACATTGAGGTAAAAAATATAAAGACCTGCTATGATTATTCAGAGTATTATTGGATAATTGACGGTAAGTCTGTTACTGTCTATCTTGATGAATATTTGCAGGAAGGCTTGATACCTTCTCTTTCTAATTTTGGTTCATTGCTTGGTCTTTTGCCAGCATGGGGTGGAGAATTAATATGGAAGTGGGAAAATGATTTTATATGGGAATTGGTGGATAGCAGGGAGGCGCTTAATGTTCCGATTCTGGTTTGTGAAGACGATTGTGACTTGTCCTGTGTTGTCATTATGGTACATATTAGAAAAGAAGGAAAACGGATATACTGGGACAGAATTGGTAAATTGGACAAATCTAATGCTAGTCTTAAGGAGGAGCAGCAAAGAGGCATTCTGTGCTTGGAGGCCTATACGGACGAAGATTGGCAAAAATATGGCGATAATATTGCATTAGAGGACTATGACAGCGCAGAATACTGGAAATGGGTGAGCGAAAATTGTTATGAGGAGCATATCAGGCGGTTGCGAAACTATATGAAACCATATATGCAGAGAGATGAAAACATTGAGTGGATTAAGGAACTGAATTGGGAATTTGATGCTGATGAGTATGCAGTGGTGGTGGAGAGGTATAGGGAACTGAAGATATTGGCTTCGCAGGAATAATTTGTATACTATAGGAATGGTTTGGTATTTATAGGGGGAAGGGATTATATGTGCAGATATTTTTTGGAAAATGTGTTTAGAATACTGGTATATATACGGGCGGACATATATAATCTTAGAAATATAGGGCTTATCAGGAGTCTTACTACTGTAATTGATGAGGAATTAACTAATAGTGAGCTGATAAAGCTGATTGAGCCTGTTGTACCAGAGTTAAGGCAGCAGTTAATAGTACAGGATGGAGAATTATGTATTATTAGAGAAGAAGATAAGGCTTTTTTAATGAAGGTGTTAAATAAGATGTGCGAAGCGTTAGAGGTTAAGAATTATGATGTGGCGCATGATTTGGTGGATATGCTGCATGTATTTCCTGAGGTTATAGTTGCGAATGATAAAAAGCGGACTAAGGAGTATTGGAAGATATATGTGAAGCCGTTGATTAGAAGAGGGGTTTATAATGAAACGAGATGAATTAAATGAAATATACAGAAGCCTAGAGAACAAAATGAATGAATTGCGTACTCCATTTTTACAACTGCACAAAGGATATAAGCATACCTGTGGTTATTTTAGCGGTCACTACCATAAAAATGCAGAGGGAAAGTATATAATGGATTATTTTCCTATACCTGTTATTTCCATTAATGGTATATGTGATATTGAAATTGATTTGGAAAAAATATCGGTGTCAGCAAAATTAAGGCGTGATAAGGCAATTAATTATAATTATACGAAATTGAACGGATACAAATTTGAGGCATATGGTGTGGACGAATATCTGGATGATTTTTACATAGCGGGAAACACATATGATGAGCTTGTGGAAAATATCAGAGAGAGTAAGGAAAAGGATATTGGTTTTTCATTTGAGTTTTCATATGATGTGGGTTCGCAGGAGATGTTTGGGTTTGTTAAGTTGTTAGTGAAGGAAGGGTTTTATTATTAATTGAAGTAAAGAACAATTAGAGCAAAGGAGATTCGAGAATGGGGAATATAGAAAAATGAGTGGATATATAACATTTTGGTCGAAGGATTATGTAAAAGAGCTTGTTAAGAAGGGCGATAAAGGGCCATTTAAGGTGGTATATGGAAGTCAGCATACGAAGATGCCTTCTATTTCTTCTATTCGAGCGGGAGATATTATCTATGCAGTTTCATTGCAGCAGGGAACTTTATGTATTATGGCAAGGCTTCAGATAGAAAAGATTGAGCCTGCATTTGATTATATAATGAGGGAGACGGGAAAAAGATATTCTTCCTTGATTCCAGAGGGTATTGTAATGAAGGCGCAGGGGCCGTTTGGTGAATTTGCAATCTTTGCCGGAGGCAGCGGCTATATGGATAAAATATCACTCCCCGATGGCATTCATACAATTATTGATGAGGATGCATTGGAAGCTATTCCTCATCTGTTTCATCAGGAGCCCATTACCTGTTGTGCTGAGCTTGCAGCAAGCGGGGCAAACGGGTCAGAGATTATAGCTCGTCCAATTCCATTAGAAATCATACCAACGCTTCTTTTTGGAAAAACAAAGTCCGCACAGAAGCCATTGAGACTGGATAAGAATGGATGCCCGACAAGTATTTCATTAAGCGGTTTTGTCAGAAAAATGAGTGATGAAACCTTTGATATATTTGAAGAGATTTTTAATAATGCTTGAGTTATAATGAGGTGGGAAATG
>JAZQLB010000075.1:0-1579 GCA_045542475.1 Lachnospiraceae bacterium
ATTCCTGTTATTGGCATACTCCATCAACTCTCTTTCACTCTCAATCTCACACTGATGAGGATACTTTTTAGCCATTTTCTCAAATGCTTCCTTACATTCTGCTGCCTTTTTCTCATCCTTATCATGTAAAAGCAGATACGCATAACGTGTTCTCATTATTGTAGGATAGCTTTTCATCTGCTTTTCCAGCTGTTTTGTTTCAGCATCGTAGAGCTTATCTATAATCTCCTTACGATTCTCGCCCACCAGCTCACAGTAAATGCGGTCAAGATTAAGCAAGCCCTTATATAATCCAATCAATTTAGGACAATTATTTATAAGCTGCTCCATGGAAGCTGCCGCCTCTTCAAATCGCTGCTCATCCATAAGCCTGTTGCAATAGAATACTCCTAATGAAGCGACATGACTATTTCTCATAGCCTCATTATCAGGCATATAGAAAAGCTCATCCGGCATTTCCTTAAGGCGTAATCCCTGTACAGCCTGCAATTCATTAAGCTTAAGCTGAATCCAGAATGCCTTAAGAGCTGCCTTATTTTTACCAAGAGATACTGCATTATAACCATCGTTGTCTATGGTTCCCATTTTTAACGGAACACCATTTACAATCGCATAAAACAATCCGATAAGTGCAAATACAAGTAAAATTAAAGCGAAAAAGCTTTTATTCCATAGTACATACGCCAACGCTCCGAATATGATAAATGTAAGCAGATTAAATATAGCACCACCGAAATTATACAGCTTATACGGTATTTTACCCTCCGCATCCAAATCTGGTGGAAGCATCAGACATTGTCCGCCTGTTCCTGCTAATGAGAATTTTTTAAGCTTAATTCCGTTATCTGTTTTTAACCACATTAAGCTGCCTACTCTAAAAGACGAAAACTTATAGCCTGTTAAAAGTCCGAATACAAGATGTCCTGCTTCATGGATTACAATCTGTATAGCAGCTGATGCATATAAGGCTATTAAAAAAACACCAATATACATAAAGCTCTTTCCCTTTGAGAGCGTTATACCTGAGCTTTGCAAATTCTTTATGTATTTCCCAATATAAATTCCACCAAAAAATCCTGCTACAACAAATATTAAAAATACTATAATCGGTAAAAAACTAAATTTTTTCTTCTTTTTCTCTTTCATTTTATCCCCCTCTTTTACAATTCCATCATAACAACTCATCTATCGCCTGCGACCAGTAACACTCCGGAATATCCGGCCATACACATGAGCCCCTATCTGCCTCACATAGCTTCACAGCCCTTGCCAGAACCCTTCCATGCGGAACTTTTCCATCCTTTAAAAGCTTAGCAGATATCTTACACCATGCAGGTGCATGCTCGTCTAATCCATCCTCATATAACTCCTTGATAACCTTATCAGAGTCATAATCAAGGCTGATAAATTCCGGCTCCCATTCTCCATTATTTCCATGCATAATAAGAAACTGGGACTTTCCATCACTATATAACGGAACACCCACAGCTCCCGCATTATATACAAATCTGCCACTGTGAATAATTTTTCCCTGAATATGTGTGTGACCGCATACAATAATATCCGTATCTGAATCTTT
>JAZQLB010000076.1:0-3674 GCA_045542475.1 Lachnospiraceae bacterium
ATTTCAAACTCTTAAGTACATAAGCACTTTCCCGAATTTAAAATCCGACTAAATTAAATCCTGTTATTTTTAATCCAAATCATATAATGGATTCTCGCCATACTCAGATGTAGCATATGCCTTATCAAGAGCAAGCACCAAAAGATTCACAAACAACTTCGTCTCATCCGATGATACTGCGGTCTGTCCGTATGCTGTATAATGAACATTGCCAACAGAATACATATAATAGTTATTAGCTGCATCCTTACCACGATATGTAAAATAATCCTTTGTATCATCAGCAGCATTACCATCCAGTGTATACCAGACAATTACATCATCTCCTGCAATATCCTCAAGATTCAGATACCATGCAGGCGCATCCACCTGTGCTACTGCCACTGTATCAGATACAGCATATGGATACTCACATACCTGTCCATCATTAAGCTTAGCCGCCTTATTAGTAACAAAATCCAAGCTTCCTGATGCCTCTGCATATGGCTGCGAACCATTCTTCCAAGTGCCGGCTCCAACCATATTATATACAGTAGAATTGCTGTATGAATGGGAAGCATCCACTCCAAGCAAACCTCTTACACCAGCTACTGTATCTTCATTAATTGAACCATATGTAAATACTACCGGTCTTGTCGTACCGTCGCCAATGCCATCAATATATTCTGCCAATCTACCATACTGCTCTTCACTAAGTGGTGCACTTACAATAACCATCTCATAATCTGATAATCTGATATACTGGTCAAAATTATTTACCTTAAGAGTTACCACATTAACATCATAAGTAGTCATATCATTAATATTCTGGGCAATACTTGTATAATCAACCACATTACCACTGTTAGGACATATCTGTAATATACTGATTCCTGTCTCTGGCATGGTTCTCATTCTGGTCTCAACACTGGTTGTTCTTAAGGTATCAAAACTTAACGTAACCTTATCATCAGTTGTATCTTCATTCCTTACATTCCATGTTCCGTCCCCTGTAATATATGCATAAGGAGCTGTAATGGAAGCATCTGCATATGCTGCTGTAACCTTAACAGTATAGTAATCAACATCAGCTAATACTGCCGAAAGTGCTGTATCCGAAATGGTTAAATCAACAGTCTTCTTTCCGTCTCCATCAGTAGTTACCTCAACCGATGAGCCGATATAGTATACATAGTTACCATTTCCTGTAACATCATAGCCCACATTAAGCTGGTATTTTGTATTAGCCTTTCCTGTCAGCTCAATATGCACCTTTCCGTAAAGATTCTCACCCGAAGTTTCAATTGAAGCATCCGCTGTAAGGTTAGATACTACACAGCCGCCAAGGGCATTAAGTACTGAACGCAGATTATATTTATAATACTTACCATTATCCGTATCTTCAAGATCACATACCTTAAATACATTAAGCTTACCGTTAATTGCACTAATTGCCTCATACAGGTTACTTCCCGACTCAATTACCGCACAAGTATCCACGCCTTCTGCAAGGATAAAAGGAACACCCGAATCAGCCAAATCAAGGAAATTCTGCTTAGCCTTATCTGTAAGATCATTACCCTTTACAGATTTGTCATCAACTGTATCACCTGTAACATATAAAAGACCGGAAGCCTTGGCATTATACTGCGCATTGCCTCCAAAAACAGCTGCATTGCTTCCTACAATAACCATATCATAGTCACTTATCATATCCTTGGTCATACCGTTAAATTCATTAATGGTGATACCGTCAACAGTAATCATATCCGCAACACCTGTTGCTTCTGATACGCCTAATAACGCAATAACCGCATCCTTATCGTTGGCATATACATAATCCGCCACAGGCTGAATCTCAAGGATCTTAAGTCCTGATACAAGCTCTATACTTGCAAGTACCTCAACCTTACCGATAATATGCTCAATAATATTACCAATTAAGAAATTATCTCCCGGCTTATCAACCTTGGCATATTCATGTATATCAATTGGTGTTGCCGGGTCTATTCCATCATAATTAATTTCATCCGCCATCACCGTATCAATAAATGTCCCCTCATTATAATCACTACTTGGATCCGTCACGTAATATAAGCTGCTCGAAAAAGACTTATCACCATTTATCATCCACACCTTACCGCGAAGGTAGTTATTCTGACTTTGAGAGTATCCTATAAATGTATAGAAACCGCCTGCTATAGCATCAGCACCTCTTACCGACTTATCGCCATCTGCAAACATTAACTGCCATGTTTTTGTGCCGCCCTGCTCAAATAAAAACATATTAAACGCCTGTGATATATCCTCATTCTTAGAAAGGAAATCATATATACTTCCTTCATCCATATATCGCTCTGCTGGTACGCCATTATATGGCATAAAAAACGTCTGAGCCCATTCCCCCTGCCACTCATCCGTATAATAATCAGGTGAAGCCCCTGTATTATTTGTTCTTCCTGAAAATCTCAGCTTATCATCACTTGATACACTGATAAAATTCTCATGATTGGACAGCTTTGTTGCTATAGCGGCCTCGTAGTCCGCATATGTAGCATAATCGCTTGGTGTAACATATGGATACATTACATTAAAAATTTCATAATCAAAGCTCTTAAACAGCCAGCATAGCTTCTCAATATTACTCTGCTTGCCCGTCGCAGGGTCAACTGCTATGCTCTGCATATCCTGAGCACTTGCCATAAAAGCCGCCTGACCGCTCTTAGCCTTTGCATATATGTACATTGTTGCATCCGCTGACAAATCATTCTCATAAGAGAAGGCATCGTATGCAACCGTAGCACCTGTAGCATTAACATATACACTCTTGGCTCCGGAATTACCACAATTAACATATATCAGATGTGCGTTATCAACATATTCCTTATAATTGGCATTAAGCTGTGCAGGTGATACTGAAATAACATCCACACATCCCTTATATTCTTCAATCTTATCAGTTCCCCACACGGCACCGATGAACATATCGTTATTCTTAAGGTCTGTCAGATATCCTCCGTTCTCATTCACTACAGTTGCTGATAAAGCCGGCTGACTGCCATCATAAGTATTAAATAACGTCCACAGGCTATAATAATCCTGTGTACCCAATTGCTCAAGTTGTACCGGTTCCTCGCCCGACACAAAATATCCAAATTCCGCATACGCCACATCCGGAACAATCTCAAGGACCACCAAAGGATGATCCTTAGTAAAGGCAGTAATAGTCTCATCAATTCCATTACCATCCGTCGTTGTTCTACCGCCTCCCGCAGCATAAGCCTGACCGCTGTCTGATACAATCGCACCAAGCATAAGTGTAACAGCCATGGCTGTTGATATTACCCTTTTTACCAGCTTATTTCTCTTCATTCTCTGTGCTCCTTTCATTATTCAGTCACAAAGCTTACACCTGTATTTCTCGGTGTCACATTAAATTCCTGTTCTAAAACTGTGTTCCCATTATTAAGAGTATATGAAACCTTAACCACTACTACTCCCGAAACATCATCTGCATGCACCTCAAATTCATCAATATATCGGCTTAACAGATGTCCGTCATCAAGATTAATTGTTTCCGTTTCGTTATAAACATATAAGGACTTAATTGCCTGTGCATATACCAGCTTATTCTTTCCCGTATACACAACCACTGTCTGCTGTCCATTGTATGCTTCATTTAACTTCTTATTAAT
>JAZQLB010000077.1:0-17049 GCA_045542475.1 Lachnospiraceae bacterium
TATCCAGTGCTCTTAGTGCAACCACGGAAAACAGGATGCAGATTCTGCTGCTCTTTGGTGCGGGTTTTTTGATGTATATAGGCTTTATTCTGTTTGCAAAGCTGGTTACTACGCTGCTTCGTTTTAATAAGAAGGAAAAGCCTCTCTACGAGTGTATGATGGTGTTTGCAAATAATTCCTTTATGGGCTTTCCGGTGCTGCAGTCCATACTGGGAGATTCGGCAGTGTTCTATAGCTCGATGCTTCATTTCAGCTTTAATATATTTATCTATACCTATGCGGTATGGTGCTTTAGAAAGGCATACCCGGATTCAGAGGAGCAGGAGAAGAAGAGCTTTAAGGAGCAATTTAAAGATATTATAAAATGTCTGTTAACTCCGGGCTTTATTCTTATTTTCCTTGCACTTATAATATTCCTCGTAGGAATTCGTGATAATGGGGTGATATATGAGACCTGCTATATGGTAGGCAACACTACCTCAGCGTTATCCATGCTGGTGCTTGGTGCCACCTTTGCGCAGTATCCTATTAAGGAATCCTTTTCGGATTTACGAAGCTATGGCTTCTGCCTTATCAGATTGTTTCTGATTCCGGCAGTGACATTTGGTATATGTAAATTACTTGGTGTGAATGACTATTATTCAAGCATTGTTATTATTACCAATGCCATGCCTGTGGCATCAATGACACTTATGATTGCCAATGAGTATGGTGCAGATACGAAGATTATTACCAGAAATATTGTAGTTACTACGCTTTTGTCCATTGTGACAATACCGATTGTGGTGGCGGTGTTTTTGGGGTAGAAAGATACGAACCTCGCAGGATATGCGAGGTTCTGTTTGTCTTATATTATATAAATCCACCATCAATAACAATAATCTGCCCTGTAAGATACTTGCTTTTCTCAGTAAGGCTTAGCACAGCCTGTGCAATCTCCTCGGGCTTTCCAAGCCTTCCGGCAGGAATCTCATTAACAAGCGCTGCCATATCCTCATCACTAAAGCAGGCGTTCATGGTAGTATCAATTACACCACACGCAATGGCATTAACCGCTATATTACTTGGTGCCAGCTCCTTTGCCAGTGCCTTGGTAAAGGAATTAATACCGCCTTTAGTGGCTGAATAAGCAACCTCGCAGGATGCGCCGCATACGCCCCAGACTGAGCTTATATTTATAATATAGCCATCCTGTTTTTTTACCATATAAGGAATGGCATTTCTACAGGTGTTAAAAACGGAATCCAGATTCACATTAACAATGCGGTTCCATTCATCAGCGGTCATATCCTGTAACAGTCCCACATGGGATATTCCTGCATTATTAATAAGGATGTCAACACCGCCAAAACGGGCTTCAATATCACTAAACATCCGGGCTACAGCGTTATAATCACCAACATTAAGAGTAAACTGCATACAGTCAGAACCAAGCACCTGTATATCTGTGGCAGTTTTTGAAAGCTCATCAGGGCTGTTGCTGCTGCATATGACAATATTATATTTCTTCTTAGCAAATTCAAGGGCAATAGCACGTCCAATGCCTCTTGATGCTCCGGTTATAAGTACGCATTTCTTCATATTATATAAACGCACGGATTTCGTGCACTCCTTTTTAATAATAGTTTGGCTCGTGCCATTCGCAAAGGCACCTGCGGCGCTTTCTCGCTGCTTACGCAGCTAACTTTGCTCATAGAGAGGCGCTTAGCTCATAATGTGTATAGAAAAGTAATTCTTGTGCGAGCACAAATTACTTTTCTATACACATTATGGCCAAACTGTTACCAAATATTGTACCCTCAAATAACTTTATTTGCAAGAGTGGTATATCTTATGGTATTCTTACAGAAAATATTATGGAAAGGAAATGTGGAACTATGTATGATTTGATTATAATCGGCGGCGGTCCTGCCGGACTGTCGGCTGCTGTGTATGCGGCAAGAGCAGAGCTTAAGTTTATTGTTATAGAGGCAAGCGGTATGTACGGAGGTCAGATAATTAATACTGCTGATGTGGATAATTATCTGGGACTTATGGGGATTGCCGGCTTTGAAATGGGCATGAAGTTTAAGGAGCATGCGGACAAGCTTGGTGTAACCTTTGTTACAGAAAATGTAACAGGCATGAACGCAGAGGGTGAATTGAAGCAGGTAATAACTGATAAGAATATATACGAGACTAAGAGCATAATAATAGCAACAGGGGCAAAGCACCGGCTGGCTGGAGCCAAGGGAGAGAGTGAGTTTACCGGAAGAGGTGTGTCTTACTGTGCTACCTGTGACGGGGCTTTCTTTAGAAATAAGGTAACCGCTGTTGTGGGTGGCGGTGATGTGGCTTTAGAGGATGCACTTTACCTTGCTAGATTATGTGAAAAGGTATATTTGATTCACAGGAGGGACGAATTCCGTGCTGCCAAAAGTCTGGTGAGTAAGGCTAAGGAGAACGAAAAGATAGAATTCATTCTTGATACTGTTGTAGAAGAGGTTTGCGGTGAGGGCAAGGTGAATTCGCTTTCTTTATATAATAAAAAGACCGATGAGAGAACTGCTCTTGAAGTGGCAGGAGTGTTTATGGCGGTTGGAATGGAGCCGGTTACTCATTTTGTGGATAAGGCGGTAGCCATGACTGATAAGGGATATATTATAGCTGGTGAGGACTGTAAAACCAATATTCCGGGCGTATTTGCAGCAGGAGATATAAGGCAAAAGGAGCTTCGACAGGTAATTACCGCGGCAGCTGACGGAGCTAACGCAATATATAGTGTGGAAAAGTTTTTGCAATAGCACTTTGGTACTGCTTCACATAAAAAACTGGCAAAATATGGTGTCTGAAATTAATTTTTTGTGCATTTTGACCAAAAAACAAATTGTCAATAGGGCAATTTGTTTTTTTATTAAGATTTTTGGGTACTTATCCACAAAAGTTATCCACATACACACATGCCGAAAATACGTCATTTTTGACTTATACACCGAGTTATCCACATTATCCACATTTTTTGAGGATAAAAACAGGTGTTTTTTAGGGGCAAAATCCGAAAGAATGTTTTGTACAGTTATAATAAACTTCATAATTCGACATATCCTGCAACTGAAAAATTTAAAGAATAAATAATATTTTACTTGAAAATTTACAGAATTATGTTATAATATTTACATATTAGACAACAAATATTCCGACAATTGAGAAGTTGATTTAAAAATTTGATTTGGTGTCTGATATATTACAGGGTAAAGGAGTTGGTAGTATGCGTTTTACTATTACTGGAAGAAACATTGAGGTTACAGAGGGGTTAAGATCAGCGGTTGAGGATAAGCTCGGTAAGCTTGAGAAGTATTTTAACAAGGACACAGATATTCATGTTACACTTAGTGTAGAGAAGGAGAGACAGAAGATAGAGGTTACAATACCTGTTAAGGGCAATATTATCCGCTCAGAGCAGACCAGCTCAGACATGTATGTATCCATCGATTTAGTAGAAGAGATAATTGAACGTCAGCTTAAGAAATATAAGAATAAGATAATAGATTCTAAACACAATGGTGGAGCTTTCACACCTGACTTTATGGAGAAGGAGTACGAAGAGGAAGCAGAGGTTAAGATTGTTCGTTCTAAGAGATTTGGTATTAAGCCAATGGATCCGGAAGAGGCATGTATCCAGATGGAGCTTCTTGGACATGACTTCTATGTGTTCTCTAACGCAGAGACAGGTGAAGTTAATGTAGTATATAAGAGAAAGGGCAATACATACGGACTTATTGAGCCTGAACTCGACTAAATATTATAATGTGGATTTTGTGGAGGTCTTTGAAAAAAGGCCTCCTTTTAATTTTGTAGAACCGGACGAAACATGGAGAGGCTGGGATGTTTTTTAGACAACCAGTTTTGCAACGCTGCCGGCGAACTAATCACCAACAACGCCTAAGACTCTCAGGAACGCCTTCGAGCCTAAGGCGTTGTAGGTGATGGATTTCACCTCTGCTAAGAACGCAAAAAAAGGTTGTCTAAAAAACATCCCAGCCCCTCCGTGTTTCTGGTTATTGCAAAATATAAGTGTATTAAAGGGTCTCAAAACTTATACATTCTAATGATATTTGATATATCGTCATTGAATTAACAGCTAAATGGAAATATAATTAAGAAAAGAATTAATACAAATTAAGGAAAGACAGCTATGTACATAGAAACTAAACATTGCATAATCCGCCGGTTTGAGGCAGAAGATAAAGAAGCATTATATGAGGTGCTTTCAGATGCAGAAGTTATGAGATACATTGAACCGCCATTTACGCTTGAGCAAACTGAGGAATTTATAAGAGAAGCCGGAATGGGAGAGGAGCCTCTTGTATATGCTTTGGAGCATAAAGAAAACAGCCGGGTGATTGGACATGTGATTTTCCATGCCTATGAGGAAACATGCTTTGAGATAGGCTGGATAATCAATAAAAAGTATTGGGGAAAAGGGATTGCCGGTGAAGTTACAGAGGCATTGCTTGAGCATTCAAGGAACTTGGGAATAGTCAGCTGTGTTATGGAATGTGACCCAAATCAGAAGGTCACCAGACATATTGCATTAAAGCACGGCTTTACATATGAGGGACTTATGGACGAGTGCGAAGTGTATAAATTGTATTTAAGTACCTGATATTCAAACTTATCTTTACAAAGTGTAAGTAGAAGTGCTAAAATAAGAATAATTGGGTAGTTATATCCTTTTGGTACTATTTTAAACAGGAGATTTTTGTAATGGGACTTTTTCAGAAAATATTCGGAACACATAGCGAGCGTGAATTAAAGCTTGTATATCCAATTGTTGATAAGATAGAAGCTCTTCGTCCTACAATGATGGAGCTTACAGATGATCAGCTTAAAGATAAAACAAATGAATTTAAGAAGAGACTGGCGGATGGTGCTAAGCTTGATGATATTTTACCGGAGGCATATGCTGTGGTAAGAGAGGCGGCAAGAAGAACTCTTGGAATGGAACATTACAGGGTTCAGCTTATCGGTGGTGTTATTCTTCATCAGGGAAGAATTGCAGAGATGAGAACAGGTGAAGGTAAGACTCTGGTATCTACGCTTCCGGCATATCTTAATGCTTTGGAGGGCAAGGGTGTTCATGTAATTACCGTTAATGATTACCTTGCTGCCAGAGATGCAGAGTGGATGGGACAGGTTCACAGATTCCTTGGACTTACTGTAGGTGTGGTTCTTAATTCCATGAAGCCGGATGAGAGAAGAGAGGCTTATGCCTGTGATATTACCTACGTTACCAATAATGAATTAGGTTTTGATTATCTTAGAGATAATATGGCTATATATAAGAATAAGCTTGTATTAAGAAATTTGAATTACGCCATTATTGATGAGATTGACTCTATTTTAATTGATGAGGCAAGAACACCGTTAATTATTTCAGGTCAGGGTACTAATTCTACCAAGCTTTATGAGGTATGTGATATTCTTGCACGCCAGCTTGAAAAAGGTACTGCCAATAATGATTTATCAAAGATGGATATTATTATGGGAGCTGCCTTTGAAGAGACCGGAGATTTTGTTGTAAGTGAGAAAGAGAAGACAGTTAACCTTACAGAGCAGGGTGTTCACAAGGTTGAGAACTTCTTCCATATTGAGAATTTATCTGATCCTGCTAATCTTGAAATCAGACATAATATTATTCTTGCCTTAAGAGCACATAATCTTATGTTCAGGGATCAGGATTATGTTGTTAAGGATAATGAGGTTCTTATTGTAGATGAGTTCACAGGACGTATTATGCCGGGCAGAAGATTTTCTGATGGTCTTCATCAGGCTATTGAGGCTAAGGAGCATGTTAAGGTAAAGAGAGAGAGCAGAACTCTTGCGACAATTACCTTCCAGAACTTCTTTAATAAGTTTGATAAAAAGTCAGGTATGACAGGTACAGCTCTTACAGAGGAGAAGGAATTCCGTGAGATTTATGGAATGGATGTTATTGAGATTCCTACTAACAAGCCTGTGGCAAGAATTGACCATGACGATGCAGTATATAAAACAAGAAGAGAGAAGCTTAAGGCTGTAGTTAATGATGTAGCTGAATCTTATGCAAAGGGACAGCCGGTACTGGTTGGTACAATTACAATTGAGCAGTCAGAGGAAGTAAGTGCACTTTTAAAGAAAAGAGGCATTCCTCATAACGTGCTGAATGCCAAGTTCCATGAGATGGAGGCGGAGATTGTTGCTCAGGCGGGTCAGAAGGGTGCAGTTACCATCGCTACTAACATGGCTGGTCGTGGTACTGATATTAAGCTGGATGATGATGCAAAGGCAGCAGGTGGTCTTAAGATTGTCGGTACAGAGCGCCATGAATCAAGACGAATTGACAATCAGCTTCGTGGTCGTTCAGGACGTCAGGGTGATCCGGGTGAATCAAGATTCTATATTTCACTTGAGGATGAGCTTTTAAGATTGTTTGCAGCGGATAAGCTTATGAGTGCATTCAATGCGTTAAGAATTCCTGAGGATGAGCAGCTTGAGCATGGTATGCTTTCTAAGGCTATTGAGAATGCACAGAAGAAGATTGAGAATAATAACTTTGGCGTTCGTAAGAATCTCCTTGATTATGACCAGGTAATGAATGAGCAGAGAGAGACTATTTATGCAGAGCGTAAGAAGGTTCTTGATGGTGAGAATCTTAGAAATGACATTATTAAGATGCTTACAGCTAAGGTTGAAGGCTGTGTTGAGTACTGTATAAGTGAGGACGATGCACCATCAGAATGGAAGTATGGTGAGCTTAACGAATTGCTTACCCGTCTTATTCCTATTGAGCCGGTAACATTAGAGGATGGCTACCGTAATAAGAAGGAGCTTATTCAGGGACTTAAGGAAAAGGCTGTTAAGTTTTATGAGGAGAAGGAAGCAGAATTCCCTGTTCCGGAGGCTATAAGAGAAATCGAGCGAGTATGTCTTCTTAGAGCTATTGATACCAACTGGATGAACCATATTGATGATATGGATTTATTAAGACAGGGTATCGGACTTAGCGCATATGGCCAGAAGGATCCTCTTGTAGAGTATAAGATGCAGGGCTTTGATATGTTTGATGCCATGATTTCAAGAATTCAGGAAGATACTGTTCGTCTTATTACTCATGTAAGAGTTGAGCAAAAAGCCGAGAGAGAGCAGGTTGCCAAGGTTACAGGTACTAACAAGGATACCTCACTTGCAAAGACTCCGGTTAAGCGTACAGACAAGAAGATTCAGAGAAATGATCCATGCCCATGTGGTTCAGGTCTTAAGTATAAGAAGTGTTGTGGTAAGAATGCAGAAAAATAATCTGGGACTAATTTACCGAATTAAAGTTTTAAATTAGTAATTGCAAAAAATAAGTTTTTATGTATAATATATAAAACATAAAGGTGGTGGAATTAATGGTAGAACTTGATCAGTTCAAGTACAGACTAAACAGCTATACCGATCCATTAAGAGAATTGAGGGATTCACTTTGACTTAGCTAATAAGTCGAAGAGAATAGAAGAAATCGAAAGACACATGGAAGCGCCTGACTTTTGGGATGACCCTGAGAAGTCAAGTAATTACCTTAAGGAGCTTAAGGCTCTTAAGGCTGGTCTTGAAGATTACGAGAAGCTCGAGCGTGGCAAGGAGGATGCTGAGACCTTTATAGAGATGGCTTATGAGGAGAATGACGAGAGTCTGATTCCTGAGATTAGCCAGCTCGTTGATGAATTTGAGGATTTATTTGAGAAGCTGAGAATTGAGACACTTCTTTCAGGTGAATATGATAAGAGTAACGCTATTCTTTCACTTCATGCTGGTGCAGGCGGAACCGAGTCCTGCGACTGGGCATCCATGCTTCTAAGAATGTATACCAGATGGGCTAACTCTAAGGGATATACAGTTGAGACATTGGATTATCTTGAAGGTGATGAAGCCGGTGTTAAGTCAGTTACTATTCAGATTAACGGACTTAATGCATATGGTTATCTTAAGTCGGAGCATGGCGTTCACAGACTTGTAAGAATATCTCCGTTTAATTCAGCAGGTAAACGTATGACCTCTTTTGTTTCATGCGATGTAATGCCGGATATTGAGGATAATATCGATATCGAAATCAATGAGGATGAGCTTAGAATTGACACCTATCGTGCCAGTGGTGCGGGCGGTCAGCATATTAATAAGACATCTTCGGCAATCAGAATTACACATATTCCTACCAATACGGTAGTTCAGTGTCAGAATGAGCGTTCACAGCACCAGAATAAGGAAAAGGCTATGCAGATGTTAAAGGCGAAGCTTTACTTACTTAAGCAGGCTGAGAATGAAGCTAAGACAGCGGACATTCGTGGTGAGGTTATGGATAATGGCTGGGGAAGCCAGATAAGGAGTTATGTTTTACAGCCTTATACAATGGTTAAGGACCTTAGAACTAACGAGGAATCGGGTAATACAGCTACAGTTTTGGATGGTAACATTGACAGATTTATGGGGGCTTATCTTAAGTGGTTAAGTCTCGGTAAAAGAACAGAAGAATAAGGAGGACGTTTTTATGGCTAATTTTCAACCGATTGTATTCAAGATTAACAAAGAGTTATATGGTATTGATTTAATGTGTGTCAGTGCCATTGAAAAGGATCAGCAGATTGTAAGCGTGCCTAATGCATCTTCAAGCATTAAGGGTATTATTAACTTAAGAGGTGAGATAATTCCGGTATACAGCTTAAGAGATAAGTTTAAGCTGCCACCTATGGAGAGCGATGAGACCAATCTTATTATCTGTAATCTTGATAATATGAGACTTGCAGTAGAGGTTGATGCTGTCGAAGAGATTAATCATATAGGTGACGAGCAGATTAGTGCATTTCCTAGAATCGCACTTAATCCGGAAACAAGATTTTTTACAAAGGTAGCAAATGTAGATGGCAAATTAATTCTTATCATTGATATGAATAATTTACTTACAGACGAAGAAGAAGAAAGCGCAAAGCAGTTAATGGAGGAATAAAAAATGGTAAATGTAGCAGTTCTTGGCTACGGCACAGTAGGCTCAGGAGTAGTAGAAGTACTTAGCACAAACGCAAAATTAATCAGCAAGAAGGCTGGGGAGGATATTAATGTAAAGTATGTACTTGATTTAAGAGATTTCCCTGGAACACCTGTTGAGAATATTATTGTACATGATTTCAATATTATTCTTAATGACCCTGAGATTTCAGTTATAGCTGAGGTTATGGGAGGTGTTAATCCTGCATATTCATTTGTTAAGTCAGCACTTATGGCTGGCAAGAGTGTATGTACATCTAATAAGGAGCTGGTTGCCAGACATGGAGCCGAGTTACTTGCTATAGCTAAAGAGAAGAATGTTAATTTCTTCTATGAGGCAAGTGTAGGCGGCGGAATTCCTATTCTCAGACCGCTTGTAGAGTGCATTACTGCTGATGAGATTATAGAGATTTCAGGTATACTTAATGGAACAACTAACTTCATTCTTACTAAGATGGAGAATGAAGGTGCATCATATGATGATGTATTAAAGGAGGCACAGGCTCTTGGTTACGCAGAGCGTAATCCGGAGGCTGATGTTGAGGGCTTTGATGCGGGAAGAAAGATTGCAATTCTTTCATCTCTTGCAACTGGTAATCAGGTTGATTTTGAGAATGTATATACTGAGGGTATTACTAAGATTACAGCAACAGATTTTGAATATGCTAAAAAGATTGGCACAACAATTAAGCTTGTTGCGGCTGCCCGTAATACAGAGAATGGAACATATGCAATGGTGACACCTAAGATGCTTGGCAAGAATAAGCCTCTTGCAGCAGTTAATGGTGTAATTAATGCAGTATGTGTAAAGGGCAATATGCTTGGTGATGTAATGTTCTACGGAGCAGGAGCAGGCAAGCTTCCAACAGCCAGCGCGGTTGTATCTGATATTGTTGATGCAGTACGTCATGCCGGAGAGAATGTTAATAATGGATGGAGTCAGGATAAGCTTGCCCTTATTGATATTGCAGAGGCTGTTAATCAGTTCTATGTAAGAGTAGAGGGCAGTGTTGAGTCACGTATTAGCGAAGTTAAGGCATTATTCGGCGAGGTTGATATATATACTGTTGATGCTGAAAATGAGTTTGCATTTGTTACAGGCAGTATGAAGGAAGCTGAATTTGACAACGCAATTAACGGCTTAAAGGGCATGATTAACAGAATCAGAGTTGAAATGTAAGCTTGGAGGATATTATGAAGTATGTTGTTATTTTAGGAGATGGTATGGCTGACAGACCATCTGATGAGCTTAATGGAAAAACACCGCTTGAATATGCGGCTACACCTAACATGGATGCACTTTCAAAGAAGTCGGAGTTAGGACTTGTTCATACAATTCCTGAGGGAATGTCGCCGGGAAGTGATACTGCGAACCTTTCTGTGCTTGGTTATGCACCAAGACAGTATTATACAGGACGTTCACCACTTGAAGCTTTAAGTATTGGCGTTCCTATGAAGGATACTGATATAGCCCTAAGATGCAATATAGTTACAATTTCTGAGGAAGATAAGCCATTTGAAGAGCTTACAATAATTGACCATAGCTCAAGCGAGATATCTACTGAGGACTGTGAGATTTTACTTAATGCAGTTAAGGCAGAGCTTGAGAATGATATATATAAGTTTTATACAGGTACAAGCTACCGTCACCTTACTATCTGGGATAAGGGTGAGGTTGTGCCTCTTACACCGCCGCATGATGTGCTGGCACAGGTGATTGCACCACATCTTCCTAAGGACGAGGTTCTCAAGGAAATGATGAAAAAGAGCTATTATATCCTTAAGGATCACCCGCTTAATAAGGAGCGTAAGGCTAAGGGACTTAACCCTGCCAACTGCTGTTGGTTCTGGGGGGCCGGTACAAGACCTGCACTTATGCCGTTTGAGGCAAAGACAGGTAAGAAGGGTGTAATGATATCTGCGGTTGACCTTTTAAAGGGAATCGGTGTAGGAGCCGAGATGAAGAACCTTATTGTTCCAGGTGCTGATGGAACTCTTCATACTAATTATGAGGGTAAGGCGCAGGCAGCAGTTGATGCTCTTTTAAAGGAAGGCTATGATTTCGCATACATCCATGTGGAGGCACCGGATGAAATGGGACATCAGGGCAGCTATGAACGAAAGATTAAGGCAATAGAGAATATCGATACATATGTCGTTAAGACTGTGATAGAGCAGCTTGAGGCTTCAGGAGAGGATTTCAGAGTAGTTATTACTCCTGACCACCCAACACCTGTATGTGTAAGAACTCATACAAGTGACCCTGTGCCATATCTTTTATATGATAGTACCAAGGTGCTTGAACGCTCTTGGGATTATAATGAGAAGGATGCTTTAGCCTCTGGGAACTATTTAGCAGAGGGACCTGCTCTTATAGAAAAATTATTTGCATAAATCAGATGGAGGATTTTTAAAATGTTAAAGGTTGTAAAGTTTGGCGGAAGCTCACTTGCCAGTGCAGAGCAGTTCCGTAAGGTTGCGGATATTATAAAGGCAGATGAGTCAAGAAGATACGTTGTACCTTCTGCTCCGGGTAAGAGATTTAAGGAGGACACCAAGGTAACAGATATGTTATATGACTGCTACGGTGTGGCTTCTAAGGGCTTTGATTTTGCTGATATATTTAGTGACATTAAGGAAAGATATAACGAGATTATTAAGGAGTTAGGTCTTGACCTTTCTCTTGATAAGGAATTTGAGCTTATTGAGGCTGCCTTTAAGGCAAGAGCAGGACGTGACTACGCTGCATCAAGAGGTGAGTACCTTAACGGCATTATCCTTGCTAATTACTTAGGTTATGAGTTCGTAGATGCAGAGGATGTTATTTTCTTTGATTCAAATGGTAATCTTGATTCTAAGAAGACAAATAAGGTTATGGGTGAGAGACTTGCTAAGATTGACAGAGCAGTTATCCCGGGCTTCTACGGAATCAGACCAAACGATACAATTAAGACATTTTCAAGAGGTGGTTCAGATATTACAGGAGCTATCGTTGCCAGAGCGGTTAAGGCTGACCTTTACGAGAACTGGACAGACGTATCAGGTTTCCTTGTAGCTGACCCAAGACTTATAGATAATCCTAAGCCAATCACAACAATTACATATAAGGAGCTTAGAGAGCTTTCATACATGGGAGCAACAGTTCTTCATGATGAGTCAATCTTCCCTGTTAGAAAGGAAGGAATTCCAATCAATATCCGTAACACTAACAGACCTGAGGATGCAGGTACAATGATTGTTGAAAGCACATCAAGAAAGCCTGACTATGTAATTACAGGTATCGCTGGTAAGAAGGGCTTTACAGTAGTAAGCATTGAAAAGGATATGATGAATTCAGAAATCGGCTTCGGTAGAAAGGTTCTTGAAGTATTTGAAAAGCAGGGGCTTTCATACGAGCATACACCATCAGGTATTGATACAATGTCAATCGTTATTCATCAGGAAGAGTTCGTTGAGAAGGAGCAGGAGGTTATTGCAGGACTTCACAGAAATGTTAAGCCTGATGCAATCGAAATCGAATCAGAGCTTGCTCTTATTGCAGTAGTTGGACGTGGAATGAAGTCAAGCCACGGTACAGCAGGTAAGCTTTTCGGAGCCCTTGCAGAGGCGAACGTTAATGTTAAGATGATTGACCAGGGTTCTTCAGAGCTTAATATCATTGTTGGTGTTAAGGAAGATGATTTTGAGAAGGCGTTTAAGGCTATTTATCATGCTTTCTATGAGGTATAGGAAATAGAAGTATAATAATAAAAAGAAACAGATTTGATTTTATTGATATATAAAATTGAATCTGTTTTTTTACGTAATAGGAAATTGCTCAATTTCCTATAATGTAAAAAAGTCCTACCGGACGGGATGCACACGCCGAAGCAAAGGTAGATGTCGCATAAATGCGACACTTCGGCGGCACATTTATGCTTCTGGTTGAATTTTATAATATATGTTGCATAGAAATAGATGAAAAATAATAGAAAAATGAAGCAAAAGTACAAAAAATGCGACAAAAGGCACAAAAAGAGTTGCGAAAACTGGGAAATATGGAATATAATGGGTGGTGAAGGGCATCAAATAAAAAAGAAAGGTGTTGGATTTATGAAACTATCTATTAGAAATAAGCTTATTGCATATTTCATGCTGGCTGTTCTTGCAGCAACAATTATTAGTGGTGCTTTGGTAAATGTCAGAGTAAAGGGAATGCTTGAAACAAATATAAAGCTTACTTCGCAGCAGACATTAACAGAGTCACTAGCTAATTTTCAGACTTATCTAAAGACATTAAGTATTCCGGTTGACTTGCTTACACGTAAAAATGAGGCTAAGAAGCTGGAGACAACAGGTGTATTTGAGGACAATGTTAAGGCAGTACAGGATTCGTTGGTAGCTTCGTTAAAGGTGGTAGACGACTCAGTAAGATGCTATTACTCAACAGCGACTTTATATCACATGAATGCTTACTTGTATTTCGATGAGGAATCAGGCAAAACAAAATCAAAAAAGACCCTTGAGGAAGGCATTGATAATACAAGCAAAGAATGGTATACCATGTCTATAGATGCTCCAAAGCGTAAGTCGGTATTTGCAACATTTACAGAGCCGTATATGGATGCAGAGACAGGGGAAATGATTTTTACAGTATCGCAGGCTGCTGAGGTTGATAATGCAGTAGTTGGTGTTGCTGCAATGGATATTAAATTCTCTGCTATAGAGAATTACATACAGGGCCTGAAGCTTATGAATACAGGATATGTTCTTCTGGCAGATGCAGATGGTAATATTCTTGTTGATGATGAAGCTGATACCTGTTTTGATGGTACAGTAGCAGATTTTTCATTTTGGAATAGCTTTTTATCAGATGTGGAGACCACAGAAGGTGCTTGTTCTTACACAGAAAACATCGGTGGCAAATCATATTATATTACATTGCTTGAGGATGAGATTACAGGTTGGAAGCTTATTGGTGTGATTCGAAGTGATGTTGAAAATGCCGATAATATGTCGGGCTTACTTGGTTCAATAGGCATTGGTACAGTGGCTGGTCTTATTATTGGTGCTATTATTGCACTTGTAGTGGCGTTATCATTATCAAAAGCTATCAAGAAGCTTAAAACGGCAACCGAGAAGCTTGCAGAGGGTGATTTTAGCGGACGTATCGATGTTGTGCGTAAGGATGAGCTTGGTAATCTTCAGGAAAACTTTAACAGCATGGTTGATTCTGTTTCAGGATTAATTAAGGCGGTAGGCGATAAATTTGAGGATGTATATCAGGTGGCTGGTAATATTTCAGAAGTTTCATCGAATACAAAGGAAACAACTACGCAGGTAACACAAGCAATACAAAGTGTTGCCATAGGAGCTACTGAGCAGGCTCAAAGTACACAGGAAGCTAATACAGAGGTTGATAAGCTTGCAGGTAGTCTTGAAGAGACAAGGGAGTATGTGGATAGTATCAACCAGATGTCTAAGGAGACAAATGATTTAAGCTTACAAGGAATGGATGTAGTGGGAGAGCTTATTGAGAAATCTGATAAGGCAAGAGAGAATTCTAAGCTTTCAAGTAATATGATAGGCGAGATGTTGATTAGTATAGATAAGATTAATTACATTTCGGATGCTATTGCAGATATTACAAGTCAGACAAATCTTCTTTCACTGAATGCATCAATCCAAGCTGCAAGAGCTGGTGATGTAGGTAAGGGCTTTGCTGTAGTTGCTGATGAGATTCGTAAGCTTGCTGATCAGTCAAAGGAATCTACAGATGAGATTAAAGCTATTATTAATGAGATTTCAAACAAGTCTTCAGAGGTATCAAAGAATCTTGAAGAGAGTGGTAAGCTTCAGGCAGAACAGGAAAAGGCTATTGATGATACGAGAGCATTATTTGGAAGTATTTCTGAGTCAATAGATAATCTTATTAAGGGATTAATCAGAATTGGTGAGCTTAATGAGAATATGAATAAGAATAAGGAAACAGTAGTAGAAAGTATGGAGCATATTGCATCTATTTCAGAGGAATCAGCAGCGGCAGCGGAACAGGTTACTGCATCAGCTGATCTTGTTAATACAACTATGGAGGATGTATCTGATTATGCGCATCAGTTAAATGCTATTGCTTCTGAATTAAAGGAAAAAATATCACAGTTTAAGCTTTAAAAAGTTATAATAATAAAAATAGAGCTGTTGCTTATGCCGATTATAGTAAGCAATAGCTCTGTTTTTTGTTGTAGCAAAAAAGTGGCTGAAACAAGTATGCACCTTTAAGTTGCTGGATTTCTAAAAAACGAACCAGAAGCTTGGTGGTATTTTATCTTTTAATAGCTTACAATAGTCCTATCAAAAACAAAGGAGTTAAGTTTATGAGCCTCGGACAGAATTTGCAGTTTTTAAGAAAAATGAGAAATGACATGACACAGGAGGAGTTGGCAGAAAAGTTGGGAGTAAGCCGCCAGACTATTTCGAAATGGGAGCTGGATACCGTTTATCCTGAGATGAATAAGGTGATAGAGCTGTGTAAACTGTTTTCCTGTTCAATGGATGAGCTTGTACGTGAGGATATGAATGTAAGCGATAAAGCTTATTCGGATATATGAAGATGAATGGAATAAAACATTGCGATGATAAGCGAGTTATCGACTGCTTTGAACGGGAGTATGAAAAAGATAATGTTGAATATATGGATGTATATATTGCGATTGAATAATAGTGGAAAGAGAATCATAATAATGTGGTGCTCTTTTGTTTTTTAGATATAGAAGATAAAAATCCAAAGTAAGTCATTATTTATAGTCAATAAAAAGACAATATGGTATAATTTAGAAAAATGATAAGGGGACGAGTCGTACATGGGAAAACTAGAAAAATCTGCCAAAGCAGTAGGCGTTATAGGGGGAAGTGATGGACCGACATCTATATTTGTGGCAGGAAAAGGAAAGAAAAGCTTAAAACAGAGAATTCATAAATATAAGTATGAAACCAGAAGAAAATACCATGCGAGCAGGATAAAACCTCACTCTCACGAAATGAAAGAGGTGATTGCTTACATTAAAGATAAGTATGGCTTTGCTGAGCTTGAGAGGAATACAAGGGAGTATCAGAAGGACTATGATAGCTTGCGGGCTTTCTTTATTATGCAATATCAGCCGGAGCTTTTGGGAGAATACTCCAAGCCTCCGGAGCTGTTAAGTCATGATGAAGAGGGCGTTAGAGTATTTCAGGAACAGTTAAGAATTAGAGAACAGAAAGCAAAAGAAATCTCAGAGGACATATTTTCTATTGATTATCATATTTTAAAGAGGAATGAAAAGGGCTGTAATATGCACATTAACATCGAAACACGCTTTGGATATATCGGCGGTGGTTACAGCGGTATTGAAAGGCGAGCTAAGAGGGTTTTTAATAAAATATATAAGGATGTATATCAATATTATGGCGTGACAGCGGAAGATATTGCGAATAAAACCCCAAGATATAAATCTGTATTAACTACACTTGCCATGAGAAACTAACTATAAGTAATTAATTTAAGGAGAATAAAAATGAATGTAATACCGCTTACAGATAACCCGACAATGGAATACATATCAAAATATAGTGATAAAATACCGGCATTTGATGAGTTAAGCGAGATTATTCAGGCAGAGCTGTCAAAAGGAAATCGTATTACAGATATCGGTGATATTGCATTTCATCCGAGTGAAACCTATGTAATAATGAGTTTTAGTGAGCCGGCTAAAAACGAATATTCTAAAATGAGAATTCAGGGACTTGCAAACGGAAATATCTACAGGTCATTTAACGTATCGGATAATAAGGGTTCCGTGGAGATACGATTCGGGCAGGAGGAGTATATTAGCTTCAGGGCAATAACCGAGGAGAATTTCGATGCAGTTATTAATATGAAAAGACCGGTGGACGAAAAGTACGTTGCCTCTAATGTGTATTCACTTGCACAGGCGTGGTTGTATAGGGATGCCGGGGATGTGTATCCGTTTGCAATATATAATAATGAGG
>JAZQLB010000078.1:0-6908 GCA_045542475.1 Lachnospiraceae bacterium
TTATCTGCATTAATATCTGCACCATCAAATCTCTTTGTAAAGCCAAATATAGCCTCATCCCCCTTAGCTTTAACTTCAGATAAAATCTCAGCCACCTTAGCCTCAAACTCACCATAGCTGTTAGGACTTCTCTTTAAAAGATTTTCAAGTATATCCTTCTTAGTTTCCTCTGTTAAATATATTTTTCTCATATTCTCACGCTTTCTGCTCATTTTCCTTTGCGTAATTTCTAAGGTCATTAATAAGCTTTAATATTCTTTCATTTTCCATCTTCATGCTTACCTGATTAACTACCATTCTTGCTGATAAATCACAGATTTCTTCAAGAACACCAAGTCCGTTCTCACGCAAGGTTGCGCCGGTCTCAACTATATCAACGATAACCTCTGATAAGCCTACGATAGGAGCTAATTCTATTGAACCGTTTAACTTAATAATCTCTACAGTCTGATGCTTCTTATTGTAGAAATAATCCTTTGCTATATTAGGATACTTTGTAGCAACTCTGATAAGCTCATGGCTGTTTAAATATTTTCTGGCACTCTCAGGACCGCATACGCACATTCTGCACTTACCGATTCCAAGGTCGTATACCTCATAGAGCTTTCTGCCCTCTTCTAAAATGGTGTCTTTACCAACGATTCCTATATCAGCAGCACCATATTCAACATATGTAGGAACATCTGTAGCCTTTGCGAGGAAGAAACGAAGCCCAAATTCCTCATTAGTGAAAATAAGCTTTATTGATGACTCCTCCTTCATCTCCTCGCAGGGAATTCCTATCTTTTCAAATATTTCAAGTGTTTTCTTAGCAAGTCTTCCTTTTGCTAAGGCGAAGGTTATATATCTCATTATTTTACTCCGTTCCTTTCTAAAGACTCCTTATCGGCACGGATTATTTCAGAGAACTTATCCTTGGCGATAGCTTTATATTCTTCCATGGAAATATTATCATTATAATTAATCAGACTGGCAGCGATTCCTGACTGTCTGTAGTAATTGCCAAGCTTAATGGCATTCTCTGCTTCTGCCTCTGTATAAAGAATCATTACTGGCAGCTTACTCTCCGGTACATCAATCCCCTGACGGTTAAGTGCAGTTAAAACAAGATCAACAATAATACCAAAACCGATAGATGCAGCCTGCTTACCAAACTGGCAGATAAGCTCATCATAACGTCCACCTGTTGCCACCGGCTCGCCCACATCATAGGTAACAGCCCTGAAAATAATGCCTGTATAATATGTAAATTCAGTAAGCATACCAAGGTCAAAGGAAATATACTTTTCATAACCATATACCTTAAGCAGCTCATATATCTTCTTAAGATGCTCAATTGCATTAAGGGACATTTCATTCTGAACTAATCTTTTAGCCTCATCAAGCTTCTCAACCTGTCCAATATGCTGTGGCATCATAAATAATGCCTCCTTAAGAGAATCACTAAGCTCACAGCAGTTAGCAAGTGCTTCTACACCGAAGAAATTCTTCTCCTGAATAAGTCTTCTAAGCTCCAGCTCTGTCTCCTCATCGATTCCGGCTTCCTTAACAAGCCCCTTAAAGTAAGCAATATGACCAACCTCTACCTGAAAATCCTTAAGTCCCGCAGCAAGCAGTGTCTCAATCATCATAGCAAGTACTTCAACATCCGAGGTTACGCTGGTATCTCCGATAAGCTCACAGCCAAGCTGTGTAACCTCCTTTAAACGTCCCTGATAGCTTGACTTATTAATAAAGGTATTGCCAAGGTAGCAAAGCTTATTAGTAAGCTTCTCATTAGTAAAATACTTAGCTGCACAGCGGGCAATGGATGGTGTGATATCCGGTCTTAAAACAAGAGTATTACCATCTCTGTCAAAGAACTTAAACATATTCTTTGATGCTACGCTTCCTCTCTCCTCATCAAATATATCAAAAAACTCAAATGATGGGGTCTGTATGTCTCTATATCCATAAAGCTTTAACACATTATGCATTCTGTTCTGTATTAAAAGCTTGTTTTCACATTCGTTTCCATATAAATCCCTTACACCTTCAGGTGTGTGTAATAATTTATTTTTCATAAATACCTCACATTTAACCAATTTACTTTATCGTAGTAAATCGCTAATTCGCTACTACATAAGAGCATACTATCACTAATTATTTATATTGTCAATATTTATTCTCGCTCTGACAGGTCTTTATTTATCATTTCCAGATAGTGAACCATAACACCTGCATAGCTGCGTATTTTATAAGACTGATTAAGTTCCTCGTAGCGGAAGCTTTTTCTGCCACCATTTACTGCTCTGTTAAAAAACACTTTAATATCCCTGTATGGCAGATAGAATTTCTCATCTCTTTTACTAAAGAAAATAATAATAAATGCCACTCCGCCCTGTGACTCAAATTCCTCCATAAACTGCAGCTGGTGTTCATGTATGTTATGAAGTGGAAAGGTATCCGTAGTACATTCCTTGGCATCAAAGCAGATTGGAATCCCCTGCACGGCACCTATATAGTCAACCGTACTCTTTTTTTCAAAATAGGCTAAGGTAATATGCTTGTGATCCTTATCCATATTTATTGGGGTTATGGGAGTTGGTATCTTCTGTATTAATGCCAGCTTCTTTTCTCTATATTTTTCATTGCTGTGATTAATTAAATCCTCTAAGGTAGAACCTCTCAGACCTCTTGAGCTCCATGTCGGCATATTAACCTCACATAAATGTAGTAAATTGTTTTGGGGGATCAGCCATAAACTCCCTGCCATCCGGAAGTACAACCTTATATGCGTGCAAAAGCTGATCCTTTAAACCGTATTCTTTATTAATATTCCTGTCACCGTATTTAAAATCTCCCAGTAAAGGATGTCCTATGGAAGACAGGTGCGCACGTATCTGATGTGAACGTCCTGTAATAAGGTGAACTAAAAGCACCGAATATTTATCAGCAGCCTTAAGCACCTTATAATCCGTACGGATATATAATTCCTTATCTGCACCTTTTGCGGTTTTGCTTACTGTGACCTTATTTGTTTTCTCATTTTTGATAAGATAGCCCTCTACACTACAATCAGCATTAACCCTGCCCTTTACTACTGCAAGGTAGAATTTTTTAAGGCTTCTGTCCTTGATTATTTCAGATAAATACTGACTTCCTGCAAGGGATTTGCCTGCTAAAATAAGTCCGCTGGTATTACGGTCAAGGCGGTTACATACGGACGGCTTAAAGGTTGATAGCTGAGCCTTATCTATAGCACCGCTTTTTAGCAGATAACCTATAATATATTCATTAATTGACACATCCTTAGGCTCTGCCTTCTGCGAAAGCATACCTGACGGCTTATTAACAAATATCATATCCTCGTCCTCATAAATCACATCAAGCTGCTTATATGGATAATCTGTTTTTGTATCCATCTGTTTGCCTGCAAATTTCTCAATGGTTTCATCTGCCATAAACAGCTTAAGGGTATCACCATTTGATAATTGCTCACTGCCTGTACATTTCTTACCGTTTAATACTATATTCTTTTTTCTAAGCATTTTATATATAAATGATGCCGGAGCTTCCTTTAAATATTTAAAAAGATATTTATCAAGGCGCTGCCCTGCTTCATTTTTTCCAATAGTTAATTCCTGCATAATATTTTCCTAAAAAGTTTTCTGGCTTAAGATCTATATTGCCAATATTTTAAAATTAAGGATAATACGGTTTAATATCTCAGCATCCTCTTCACTATATTCCTCCGGCTCATTGACAGCCATTGCTGCAAGGCGTTTTTGAAATTTATCAAGATTGTTATAGAAGGTAATCTCACTGGTCAGCTTTTCATTTTTTAAAAACTGCTTTATAAACTTGCTGTGATAAATACTGTCAAGCCGCTTATCAACGCAGTATATAATTATATGTCCCTTGGTAACTGCCACATATGGAAACTCCACACATTTCCTTTCCGGGGTAATTAATATGTCGCTAAGAAGTGTAATTCTACCGGCAGACTTGATTAGTTTACCATATTCTTCTTCTGTTGCCTGTCCTTTTCTTGGATACATTAAAAACTGTACCGTCATCTTGGCAGTTGGCAGGCATGCAAGAATTGCTCCTGCAGTAAACAGATTCTTCCTGTCTGCATATATAAATATACCTGTAAAAAACACAAGCAACACAAGCAGATATCCAAATGTCATTGCGATTCCTGTCTGCATTTTTCGGTATTTAAAATAACCGACCTGGCCCTTTTCCTTTTTCTTAAACATACATATTCTTCCTTTGTTATATTATTTACATGAAAAATTTCATTACAAGCTTATCCGGTAATATTTTTGTAAGAAAATATCCCACATTCATAAGTCGTCCGTATATACTAAGCTCATTGCCTAAAGCCGCATCCTTAATTGCCTTTTCAACAACCTTGTCAGCATCTGCCATGGCAAGCTTCTTTAAGAACTTAACATCATTACCTGCCACCTCAAAAAATGCCGTATCCACCGGTCCGGGACATACTGCTGTTACAGTAATTTTACGTGACTTAAGCTCTCTTCTAAGCGCTTTTGAAAAGCTTAAAACATACGACTTAGTAGCTGCATATACTGCAAAATTAGGCTGGGGAACAAATGCTGCAGCCGAAGCTACATTAATAATTCTTGAGTTATTGGAAATATAAGGCAGACACATGGTAGTAACGGCAGTAAGTGCACGACAATTCACATCTATCATGCCCATCTGGTCATCAGTACCAATCTCCTCCACCTTACCTGACTTGCCAAAGCCTGCACAATTAACCAAAAGCTTAATATCAGGCTTCTGTTCATTAAGTAATTCTTTAAGTGCATTAAGCTCTTCTGGCTCAGATAAATCAGCTGAAATAATATGGGCTGTAGGCTTCATTTCCATAGCAAGCTCTTCCATGCATTCTTTTCTTCTGGCAATAAGCCATATTTCGTCAAAACGTGAATATCTTGCCGCTATCTGCTTTGCAAATTCTTTTCCAAGGCCTGATGAAGCCCCTGTTATTACAGCAATTTTCATTATTTCTTCCTCCTGTTGGAACCTTTAGTCTTATTAATGGTATTGCTTTTTTTACCACTTGATTTTTTATTATTAACAGCTTTGGTATTTTTGCTTCGTTCATTATTCTTTGACAGCTTACGAGGCGGAATAAGACATTTCTTATCAAAGCCAATAAGGTCAATACGTCCTGCCGCAATAAGTGCTTCCTTAACCAAATCATAATTATCAGGATTCCTAAATTGTATAAGTGCACGCTGCATAGCTTTTTCGTGAGGATTTACCGGCACATATACAGACTTCATGGTTCGTGGATCAAGTCCTGTGTAATACATACAGGTTGATATAGTGGATGGTGTCGGATAGAAATCCTGCACCTGCTCAGGCATATAACCTAAATCCCTTATATATTCTGCGAGCTCAATGGCATCCTTAAGTGTTGAGCCCGGATGTGAGGACATCAGATATGGAATGGCATATTGCTCCATATTAAGATCCTTATTAATTTTCTGATATTTAGCAAGAAAAGCCTTATATACTGAATTCTCCGGCTTTCCCATAAGCTTAAGCACATTATCTGAAATATGCTCTGGTGCCACACGAAGCTGCCCGCTTATATGGTATTTACACAGCTCCTTTAAAAAGGTATCATCCTTATCAGCCATGGCATAATCAAAACGTATTCCCGAACGGACAAAAACCTTTTTTACCTTTGGAAGCTTACGAAGCTTTCTTAATAGCTCAACGTAATCCCTATGGTCCACCTTCATATTCGGACAAGGCTTTGGGAAAAGACACTGCTTATTAGGACATACGCCCTTGGTAAGCTGTTTATCGCAGGAGGTACGTCTGAAATTAGCCGTTGGTCCCCCTACATCATGTATATAGCCTTTAAAATCCTTATCCTCAGTCATAGCTTTGGCTTCTTCTATTAACGATTCATGGCTTCTTACCTGTACGATTCTTCCCTGATGAAAGGTAAGTGCACAGAAGGAACAGCCTCCAAAGCAGCCTCTGTTACTTGTAAGCGAAAATTTTATTTCTGAAATTGCAGGAACACCGCCAAATGCCTTATACGATGGATGCTCTGCATTCATAAAACTCATTGAATATACATCATCCAGTTCCTGCGTGGTAAGCGGATATGCAGGCGGATTCTGCACCACATATTCCTTCTCTTTATAAGGTTCAACCAGTATCTTTGCTACATAAGGGTCTGTATTACAATACTGCTTATAAAAGCTCTCTGCATAGGTTCTTTTATCATTTGCAACCTCAGTAAAGGACGGCAGCATAATATAATCATCATATATATGGTCAAGCTGCTTTGCTTTGTATACAGTCCCCCTTACAAAGGTAATATCCTTAACATCTATTCCTGCGTTAAGTGCATCTGCCAGCTCTACAATGGAATGCTCGCCCATGCCATAGGAAATAATATCAGCACCGCTGTCTAAAAGAATGGAACGCTTAACCTTATTTGACCAGTAATCATAATGTGCCATTCTTCTAAGGCTTGCCTCTATTCCGCCAATAATAATCGGAGTTTTTTTATAAGTCTGTCTGATTAGGTTACAATATACAACAGTAGCATAGTCCGGTCTTTTATTAATTACACCACCCGGTGTATATGCATCGGAGCTTCTGCGTTTTTTTGAAACAGTATAATGATTAACCATGGAATCCATATTACCGCCGGATACCAAAAAGCCCAAACGAGGCTCACCAAGAATTGTGATACTCTCCTTATTTTTCCAGTCAGGCTGTGAAATTATACCAACCTTATAACCATGAAGCTCTAAGATACGGCTTATTATTGCCGGACCAAAGGATGAATGATCCACATATGCATCACCTATAACATATACGAAATCACACTGGTCCCAGCCTCTTTTTTTCATATCCTGTTTTGA